>DRHE01000227.1 GCA_011049745.1 Spirochaetales bacterium
AGGTTAAGTATTGGATCGGTACTATGATTGAAATACCGCGTGCCGCACTTACCGCTGATAAAGTTGCAGAAGTTGCCGACTTTTTTTCTTTTGGCACCAATGATCTGACGCAAATGACCTTTGGCTATTCCAGGGATGATGCCGGTGTATTCCTGCCGGAATATATTGAAAATGGCATATTAGAGAATGATCCTTTCCAGGCGCTTGATCAGGAAGGAGTCGGCCAACTGGTTGACATGGGTATCTCCAGGGGGAGATCAGTCAAACCCGATCTAAAGATAGGTATCTGCGGAGAACATGGGGGAGAACCTTCATCAATAGATTTTTGCTATCGTGTGGGAATGAACTATGTATCCTGTTCTCCCTACCGGGTCCCAATTGCCCGTCTTGCTGCCGCACAGGCAGTGCTCAGAAATAGGAAATAAAGAGTATAAAAGCTTAGACTAAAATACCTGGAGCCGGTGCCCATGATTATGAAAATGGGCACCGGCTTTTATTTTACCGCTAATAACTTCTTCAAGTCGCTGAAATAACGATTAGCCTGATCAGGAGTAACCGGAACCTCTTTTTCCTGAATTCTTAAGAGCTCTTCAGGCAGCTCAGCAATAAAAGGTGATGGTTCAGTTTCGATTAATTTACCGTGTTTTTTCCTGGTAGCTGCGGCGCTGATATATAATTTGCTCATTGCCCGTGTAAGGGCAACATAAAAGATCCGTCGCTCTTCTTCTATATTAATTTCTCCCGATTCCTGAGAACGAATATGGGGAATAATATCTTTTTCCGCTGCAGCAATAAAAACCACTTCAAATTCAAGACCCTTGGAGGCGTGTATGGTCATCAGGTTTATTCTATCCTGATCATTCTCTTCTGTTGAATCTTCCTGATTGGCAAGGGTGATCAGGTTCAGATAATTAAAGAGACCTGGCTCCAGGTTTTCCGGGTCATTCTCGTAATCAGCCAGCGATTCAATGAGTCCCAGAATATAATAATCATATTTTAATCTGGCGGTTGCCGGCTTCTGATATTCCTGAAACAGGAAGGCACGGTACTCAATGCTGTCAACCAGTGACTGCAGATTCAGAGCCATTTGCCTGCCGCTTAAAAATTTTTCCCTATACTGCTCAATGAGATTATAGAAGCTGCCTATTGATTCCCGCATTTTCTTATCTACTGCCGGTTGATCTTTTTCCGCGATCAAAGCAATAGAAGAAAAGTGAGAACAAGAGTTTTTTTCTGCTGTTTCTATAATAAATTCAAGTGCTTTCTTACCAATCCCCCGCCGTGGTGTATTGATAATTCGCAGCAGGTTTGTATTATCATCCGGGTTCGCCAGAACACGCAAATAGGCAATGAGATCCTTTACCTCTTTTCTCTGGTAAAAACTCAATCCACCCGATACCCGGTAAGGAAGATTTTCTCTGCGAAAAGCCTCTTCAAGTATTCTCATTAGATTATTTGTCCGTACTAAAACACCGAATTGGTTTAGGGGTATTCCCTGCTTAATTGCCAGTGAATGGATGTGGTCGGCAATAAAATCAGCTTCCTGGCGCTCATCTTCGGGAAAGAATATTTGAATATGTTCACCATCGCCGCCCTTGGTCCAGAGTTCTTTGCTTTTTCTTATCTTATTGTTGGCAATAAGACAATTGGCGGCAATCAGTATATTACGCATTGAACGGTAATTCTGCTCCAGTTTTATTTCCAGGCGTTCGGGGAAATCTCTTTCAAATCTGGTTATATTCTCGAAGCTGGCCCCGCGCCAGGAATATATGGATTGATCGTCATCACCCACAACACAGATGTTACGGTGCTCTACTGCAAGGAGTTTTATTAATTCATATTGCCGGCTGGAGGTATCCTGGAACTCATCCACCATTATATATTGGAATTTGTTTTGATAGTAAGAGAGTGAATCAGGAAAAGAGTCGAATAATTTTACCGGCAGAACGATCAGATCATCAAAATCTACTGCATTCAATAGCTTTAAACGCGTGTTGTATTCTTCAAAAATAGCACGGTACTGTTGTATCTCTTCATTCCAGGATTTCCGGGATGTTTTTATGGCAGATAATAACGCAGATATCTGCCAGGCATCCGTAAATTCACTCTCAAAGTTAAGTTCGTGGAGCAGCTCTTTGATAAGGGATTGTTTGTCTGTCTGGTCGTATATAGTGAAATTACCCTTAAAACCAAGCAAGTCTCCGAACTTTATCAGTATTTTCAAACCCAGTGCATGAAAAGTGCAGACTGTCAGATCATTCAGCTTTTTTCTTTGATCAAGCGAGCGAATGCGTGCAACCATTTCCCTGGCCGCCTTGTTGGTGAAAGTAACTGCCAGAATGGAAGAAAGGGGAATGCCGCTGCTGATAAGGCTGGAAATGCGGTGGGTAATTACCCGGGTTTTACCGGAGCCGGCTCCGGCAAGAATTAAAAGCGGACCTTTAAGGTTTGTTACAGCTTCATACTGCTGCCTGTTAAGCACACTGGAAAAATCATTTGTCATTTATTAGCCGTTTATTTAAGAAAGATATTTAGCGCTTTTATGCCCAGGACTGAAACCAGGGTAACAATGAATCCGGCGATGATGACCCCGGCAGCTATGGCGGTAAAGGATTTTCGCTTTTTCATGGCTAAAACCCAGGCGCCTAAAGCCCCGGTGTACGCCCCGGTAATAGGTAAGGGAATGGCAACAAATATAACCAGGCCCCAATAGCCGAAACGGTTGATCTTTTCCTCTATCCGTTTTCTGGAGCGTTTTACTATTTTGTCAAAAATAACCCGATAGAAGCGCAAAAAATAGAAAATTCGGTGCAGTGTTGAGAGAAAGAGGAATACAAGCGGTCCAACCAGAATGTTAGTCCCTACGCAGATCAGATAGGCCGGTACTATGGGCATCCCCTGTGAGAGTGCATAAGGGATTGCTCCTCTTAACTCCGAGATGGGCAAAAGGGAGAGCAGTATCGAGTATAAAATAATCTGCATCTGCACAGCATAGCTCCTGGTTCAATTTGACAAGTTTGGGAATAATAAACATAATACGAGCATTATGCAACTGTTTCCGGTTGAATGCCCGCGCTGTAGAGAGAAGTTGCGGCGAAATGGTGAAACTCTCAACTGCTCCGGCTGCGGTATAATCTATCCCCGGAATTCAGGTATCACCGATTTTCTTACCTCCCTTTCTCTTGCTACAGAACTGATGGGTATCTGTGATTATTTTGATAATTTCGCGGTTAATTATGACAGTATGATTGTAACAATGGTAGAAGAGCTGAAATGTCCCTGGTGGGAATATTCTGAATTAATAGAGAGAGTGATGGTTGAAGCGCGGAAGAAACTGATTGTGGATCTAGGGTGCGGGACCTCCTTTCCGGTAGGATCTTTCATTCCAGCTGATTCCCATTATCTGGGCCTGGATATATCTTTTGAAATGCTGAAACAGAGCCATTCTCTCTTTGAGGATAATTCAAATGCCTCTTTCTGGCGAATCGATGTTGAACGGCTGCCACTACACGATAATAGCGCCGATTTATGTCTGGCTTTTTTCAGCTTTAATGTTTTTATAAACCTGGAAGAAATAATAAGGCAAGCAAACAGAGTTCTTAAGGCTGACGGAGAGTTTTTCGGCAACATTGCCTTGACTCTGCCGCAGGAGAATTCACTCCAGCCATTCAGGCGTATCTCTGCACAGCAGCTTAAAAAATTGCTGACAGGCCTTGGGCGCCGTGGCAGAGAGCTTGTTACTGAAAGAAGGGGCGATATTCTGTTTTTTCATCTAAAATAGAATACCCGCGTTTCTCGAACTTTCACAGAATACTGTGCGGAATCACATATAATCTCTATCAGAAACTTGGTATTCAAAAGCGAATGGATCTGCTGAAATTAACAAGGCATGAATAATGCATAAACTACCGGAAAGCTTGTTGCCATCGGGACAATGATTTTGTAGAATCACTAACTGACTGGTATAAAAGTACCAAACAACTGACACTACCTTACTGTTATTACCTTTAACAGGAGTGTTTTATGTCTAAAATACGTGTCTTGCTTAAATTATTTGCGGGAGCAGTTATCTACACAGCTGCGGCTATCATCAGTAATCTGATTTTCCCCATGTCTCAAGAAATGGCTGCCCTTCCTCCGGAAGAAGCCTGGTTTGCCTTTCCATCACTGGTTATTGCCGGATTTATTTATTCTGCAGTAATTCTGTTCGTTTGCAATAACTCTCGGAAATCAGGACTTCGACGGACTATTCAACTTACAGCTCTTATTATCGGAGTAAATGTAATAATGACCCAGATAGAAACTCTCTATTTCCAGGCGGCTTTTCCCATAATTAGTGATAGGGAGATGACCGGTCTTTTTATCCGAGGAATTCTTGTTCACCTGTTATTTGTTCCTTCTGCTGCTGCCATTTTCTCCAAGAAGTCAATAAAACTAGAAAAAGAGTTCGTATGGTCATCATCCTGGTGGAAATATGCTCTGGCAGTTCTTGTGTATGTACCGGTGTATTTGGGATTTGGAATGATTGCCCAGCTGTCTCCGGCATTGAAGGAAGAATACGCCGAATGGATATTGAATCCCAGATTAATCCAGCTATTACCGCTTTGGACGCTCTTCCGGGGAGCTCTCTGGATTTTGCTGGTGCTTGTGACAATGGATCTGTTTGTTGAAAGAAAAAAAGGTATTATTGCTGTCATTCTGATTTTTACTGTTTTTACAGCTGTAGGTCTGATTCATCCATCGGTTTTAATGTCTCCAACCCTCAGAGCTGTCCATTTTTTTGAAATAACTGCCTCCATGACCCTGTACGGTTTTATTTCAGTAAAACTGATATCCAAAAGAAACAAAGCGTCTGAAGATATGTAAATTCCCTCAGAGTTATCTCTGCATATAAATGAAGAAAGAAATCGCCGGGATTGTAGTGTCTTGCACAAATGCACATTGCCGGTGTATTGATCGTAGCGGTGAGAAAGGCATGGCGGTGCTTAGAGAGGCTGTCTTTCTCTTTTTGAGTCGTCGGCTGGATCGTTGACAAATTCGGTAACCTGTCAACCCTCGCCGGCTCACCTTGACACCCCATCCTCAGAGTTGTTAGAATATTTTACTCTCAATGACCGATTCCGTGGAACTTTACAACGCTCATGTTATTGATCTCCGCATTG
>DRHE01000228.1 GCA_011049745.1 Spirochaetales bacterium
GGTCTGTGTAGGGGACGGGTTCCACGCCGAGGCCAGGGCGGCCAAGCGGTGGCTCTCGGCTTTTGAAGAGTTTAAATCGGATTACGCCAACCACAGCAGCATGGATGAAGAGATGAGAGAAAGTCTCGGCCTGATGGAGATGGTGATCGAGGTTAAAGCCTCCTTTCCGCCCTTTTTTCATTTTCTTAAGGGAAATCATGAGAATATCTCCAATGAGCAGGGAGAGGGGAACTACCCTTTTGGCAAATTTGCCTATGAGGGAGCCATGGTCACCCATTATATAAAGAAATTCTATGGTGAGGAGTTTCTGTCCCGGTTCTACCGCTTTGAAAAGCAACTGCCGATACTCACTGTAGGAAAGAATTTCCTTATTTCCCATGCCGAACCCGAGACTTTTTATCCCAAGGAGATGGTGATTGACTACCGGACTCATCCCGAAGTCATCTATGGGCTTACCTGGACGGATAACGATGCAGCTCAGGAAGACAGCGTGCCGGCCATGCTGGATTACTATCTTGATGAGACAGAGAGGAATGGGGCCTACTACTTTGGAGGACACCGTCCTATAGGGGGTAAATATCATCTGAGAGCCGGGGGAAAATACGTCCAGATTCACAATCCCAACCGCTTTATTGCAGCCTTCTTGAAAAAAAATAAGGAGATCGATCTGGATGAGGATATTATTGAGATTGTGCCTAATATGAATCAGATAGGATGAGCAGGACAAATGGCAAAAATAGCCGCTAAAATAGGCAAATATACGGTTGTCTCGCAAATCGCCAAGGGAGGAATGAGCGCGGTTTACAAGGGGAAGCATCCCACTCTGAATCGCTTCATAATCCTGAAAAAACTTACCTTGAGGGGACGTTCATCCATCGCCGAGCGATTTAAGAGAGAAGCCCGCTTAATGATGGATTTTAAAAATGATTATATCGCCCAGGTGTACGATCATTTTAAGGAAGGGGCTTCGTACTATATCGTGGAGGAGTATGTTGACGGAATCGCGTTGGATGCGCTGATAAAACGGGAACGATATTTACCCAGCGATTTGGCGCTGCTAATATTCCGGGACTGCTGCAGAGCACTCAAGTATGCCCATGATAAGAGTGTTGTGCACCGGGATATCAAACCCGGGAACATCCTGATTTCGAGGGATGGTGAGGTTAAACTGGTGGATTTCGGCATTGCCACGGGCGAGGAAGATGATGAGGCCGCTCTGACCAGGGAAGGGATGACTCTCGGTACCCCCTCCTACATGTCGCCGGAGCAGATAGAAAACACTAAAAACGTGGATAAGCGCGCCGATATCTACTCCATGGGCGTTATGCTCTATGAGATGGTAACGGGGAAGACCCCCTTTCCCGGTAGTTTTACGCCGGAAACCATTGCTTTGATCCAGAAGGGAAAGTATAAGCCCGTGCGGAAGGCAAATCCCAAAGTATCTTCCACTGTGAGCCGGATCATTAAAAAAGCAATGCAGTCGAAATCAAGAAAGCGCTATCAGGACCTGGAAGAGGTCTTTAATATTCTAAACAGAAGCCTGAAAAAGAAGGATCGATCCGCCGGCAGGAGGGAGATCAGGAGTTATATCAATAAGGAGCAGCTCAAGGATATTAAAAAGAAACGGAAACCAAGGCTCAAGTCTGTTCTCTTTGCCGCCCTGCTGCTTTTATTTGTGCTGACCGCCGGTTCTGCCTTTATCTACTATAGGGGTTACTATTATGAGTTCTTTCATTCCGAGGAATACGGCGCCCTGGTTGTATCGGCTAAGGTGAACAAAGAGTTTAAAGAACCGGGGGAAAGCTCTATCCGGGCCGTACTCTATCAGGAGAGGGATAATGCGAACACCAGGCTGGATGATATGGTCTTCACCTTCGGAGAAAACAGGGAGAAGGAAACGGAGCAGTATTTTTTCCTGGAGTCCCAAAAAGTCTATCTTAAAACAGACCAATACCGGATTAAAGTCAGCCTGGATAATAAGCTTCTCTGGGAAACCTTTTTCCTCGATCCCAGAAAGCTGCAGAAAGGCAGCGTCGCCACCTTTGAAGCCAGAATAGTGGAAGTGGCAATAGACGAGATTCCTCCTTTGCCTCTCACCGTCCAGTATAAGGTCTTAAACCAGGCTGACGGCCGGGATATCACGGCCGGAACGGACTTCTATGTCCTCGTTGGTTCAAAATGGACCAGATGGAACAGGCGTCTTGCCGGCAGCTTAACCACCGGCAAAATCTATAAGTTCAAGTTTGAGAGCCGGGGGTATTACCCCAGAGAATACCATCTGATTATAAAGCAGTATCAGAGTGTCCTGGATTTTCAGGTAACCCTGATACCTCACCCGGGATCTTTAAGAGTTTCCTCAAACCATGAAGGGATAAAAATACTGCTCGATAACTCCCAATTCTACCTGTCCGGGGGAGAGAATCCGTCTTACAAGAAATTGGCTGCCTCCTTAAAGGGGACTCAGGAAATTGTCCTTTCTCCAGGCGAATATCTGCTCACCGCGGAAGTCACCCCATCCATTACCAGGGAAACTAAGGTAAGAGTAGAATCGGGGCAGAAGGTGGAAGTTGATCTTGATTTTAACAGGGACAGTAAGACTTTAAATCTGAAAGTAGGAGAATAAGAGGGAAGCAACGTGTCAACTTTAGCGAGACGTCTGATTATTTGCTGTCTGGGTGTGCTGGCAGGGATTGCAGCCTGGCCGGTGGCCGAAGTGATTCTTATGTACCAGAGGATTTTTCCCTCCTATCTTATCTTTAGCATTGTTCTGGGAGCGGCTTTTGGTTTTATTCTTGGTGCTTTTTTCGGAAGCTTTGCCGGCATTACCTCCTCTGTTAAGCCCCGGATAGGCAGTGGCGCCATCACGGGCGCCCTGGTCGGTTTAGTGGGTGGGGCCGCCGGATTTTTTATTGGGCAGGGAGTGCTGTTTCTTGCCGGCGAGCTTCTCTTTTCTTCCTATAAAAGCTTTAACCGGATCGGCCTTCCCGTCGCCAGGGCTATTGGCTGGGGCTTTCTGGGGATCTTTGTCGGTATGACGGAAGGTATCCGGGCCGGGTCTTTAAAGAAAATCCAGGTTGGGATACTCGGAGGATTCATAGGAGGGATCCCGGGCGGCTTTGCTCTGGAATATTCCCGCCTGTTATTCCCGGAGATTATCTACGCCAGGTTGGCCGGCTTTATCATTCTTGGCTTATTAATCGGCTTTTTCTACAGCCTGGTGGAGAAGCGGCTCGCCTACGGCGTATTGCGAGTTCTCAACGGCTGTTTCAAAGGCAAAGAGTTCCTGATAGCTCAGAAAAAACTTAAGATCGGAAAATCGGCAAAAAATGAAATCAGCCTTGCCGATTACGCTGACGTAGCCGATGTTCATGCTGTTCTGCTAATCAAGGGCCACGATCTACTACTGAAGCCCGCCGGCCCAAAATTTCCGGTCCTTGTGAATGAGGATAAAATCACGGAGCATCCTCTGAAATATGAGGATGTAATTAAGATAGGCTCAGCCAGGCTTTACTACAAACTCGAATAAGGAGTGAGCGATGAGTTTAAGAAAAATCCTTCCTCTCCTCTCCGGCTTAATCCTCCTTACTCCCCTGATACCGGCGGATAATATAAGCATCTCTCAGATTGACTCTTCCTCCCTGCTCACCAGCCAGGCTATTAAGCTGTATCTCAGCGTTACAGACAGCAGGGGGAGTCCAATAGAGGGACTGACGGCCGAGATGTTCCGGGTATTTGAATCTGCCGACGGTCTTAATTTCAAAGAAGTTCCCGGTATTGAGGGTTTCAAAACAGGAGCAAACATAGCGGCTGGAATTAATTTCCTGCTCTTGCTGGACAATTCGGGCAGCATGTATGATACCATCGGCGGGAAACCCACCTCTGTACAGAAAGACATGCGGATCACCCATGCCAGGCAGGCCACTCTTTCCTTTGTTGATAGCATTACCAATCCGAGGGACAGCCTGGGTCTGGCTTCCTTCAATACCAATTACTCTATCCATACCCCACCGGGCAGTAAGCTGGCCAAAACCGCTCTTCTGCTGGATGAAATAGTAAAGCCCACAAAGGAGGAGGCCTATACCGAGCTGTATGCCTCCCTGCTTCTGGCTGCGGAGCAGATGAGCGGTATTAAGGGAAGAAGGGTTATCATTGTCTTATCCGATGGTGAAAATTTCCCCTATTTCCTTCACACCCAGAGAGAGCATAAGAACTTTAAGGAGAGGATTTTCCAGCACACAGAACCGATTGAGCTTTGCCAGAAAGAGGGTATTTCGGTTTTTGCCGTTAACTTCGGCAGAGAAAAGGACAGGTATCTTGAAACCATCGCTTTAGAGACCGGGGGGACCGTATTCGACGCTTCAAACGAGGAGCAGCTCAGCGAGGTCTACCAAAGAATTAGAAACCGAATCTTGACAGAGCATCTACTAACCTACAGGGCTACCATGGACCCGGCGGACATACAATACGTTAAAGTAGAATATTCAAGGGACAATAAAAAAGAATCCGTAACGCGTTTTTATTTTTCCAGCACGATTTTCGGTTTACCCTTAGAATCGCTTAGCTTCCTGCTGGTTATTCCGTTTCTTATCGCCCTGGTTCTCTGGTGGCTGCTGACCAAGCTCAGATTAGAGAAGATAGCCCGCCGGCCCACCCTGGAAGTTCTGCACGTCGAACAGGGCTCGCCTTCCACGAAACTTTTTAACATAAGATCTAAGAAGACAGTGATAAGCGGAAGTGAGGAAGCCGATCTTACCATTGCGGGAGCGCCGAAAATGAAAGAAAACCGGGCCACGGTGATATTTGATAAGAAAAGTAAATCCTACACCGTCGTAGGCGAGAGAGAAATTACGGTAAATAACAAATCCGTAAAAACAAGAAAGCTGGAGCCGGGGGATGTCATAAACGTCGGCGGTACCACCATTGTCTTTGACGATAAACCACCGCGGTGAGATTAATTATCAACAGGTCGGTTTCCCAGGGCCCCCGGGTGATTACGGGCTTCCCGGCTGGTTGCTGCCGGGTGATGCAGTGGCTGTTTTTAGCACTCGGTCTCATTCTTCCCTTGGAGAGCCTGGCCATCGACTTGAAGGAGTACCCTCTTTTAACTCCTTTGAGGCTCGAGCTCACCCGAGAGTACTGTAAGCAGCACTATGGCCTCGATACCTACAACCTGGTAAATCCCAGGATGATTGTGATACACTTTACGGGTACCGATTCGCTGGAGGGCAGCCTGGGCACTTTCAAGCCGGAAACCATAGCCACTTCCCGAGTTTATGTAAAAAAGTTCGGGAAGGTGAATGTGGGTGTCCATTTCCTCATCTCTAAGGCCGGCGAAATCTACTCGCTGCTTCCGGAGAATATCATCGGAAGGCATACTATAGGATTCAACCACCTTTCCCTGGGAGTGGAGCTGGTATCGAGCACCGCCGAAGGCCTCACCGAAGAACAGCTTATGAGCACCGCGGTTCTCGTGGAGTCTCTCGTAGACAAGTACCCTACTCTGGAGTATCTGATCGGGCATCATGAATACGTGGACAAGGATCTGCCCCACTATCAGCTATACAGGGAGTTGGATCCGGATTATGCACCGACCGTCAAAGTCGATACCGGTGACCGGTTCATGGTGGCTTTGAGAAAAATAC
>DRHE01000229.1 GCA_011049745.1 Spirochaetales bacterium
CCCCGTTTAAAAATGAGTGCCCGGTAGCGCCTGCTCTCCTCATATTCCACATGATAGGCGGGGCTGGTTGTATAACTGAGCACAATAGGCGCCTCACCCCCCGTAAACATACCGTAGGCCGAGTCCCAGCCATCGGTAATGGTTAGCAGGTTTGGTTTAAGCTGCTGCCAGTAATCAAGATAATCATCGCCGAATACGGCAACAGTCCAGAGAAGAAATCCCAACCCCGGACTTGAAGTGCGGGGATCCTCCAGTATTATTTTATCACGATACTCCACCGCTGTAAGATCTTCCAGACTCTCCGGAATTCGGTTTAATACCTGGCTGTCGTAAACAAAGGCAAAATAACCGTAGTCGAAGGGCGTTACATGGAAAGAAGAATCAAAAAGAAGCTCTTCAGGGATCAGCCCGATATTTTTTGACTTATATACTTCCAGAATATCTTCTTCCAGAGCGCGGCTGAGCAGATTATTATCGATCCCCACAATAATATCCGCCCGGGGATTCTCTTTCTCCAATATGACCCGGCTCAACACCTGACCCGCATCACCAACCGAAATAACCGATACTTTAATTCCCTGCCGTTCTTCGAATTTAGGAATTACCCTGCCGGCCGGACCCCATTCAGAAACAAAAGAGTCATAAGCATAGATTACCAGACCGGGGTTTTCAGCAGCTTTCGGCTGGAGCATTACAAACAATCCCAGACCTGCAAGCAGAAAACCGGCGATAATGATTAACAAAATCCATTCTCTTTTTGCCATTATAAACCTCCTGTCCGCTAATATGGCTGCACTTTCAGTCAGACTGCGGGCTCTTAAAAGAAAAATAAAATTTAAGTGAAGGGGTTTTAGTTTTAGGATCCCTTCGCTGGTATTACCCAGAGCAGGTTCAACGGGTATAATCTCAGGCTTTCAGAAACTTATATCGCAATCTTCGATCGCAACTGAATGGAACCTGCAGCGAAGCTTCAAGCAAGATTGCGATGTACTTATTTCTAATAGTATAAGGTTCGAAAACCACCCCCACAACAATCTAAACTTAGTCAGAAATACTACCAGTGTCAAGTCTTTTCAATTTTCCAGTATGGTTATCTCCACCCTGCGGTTCAGCCGCCTGCCCGCTTCAATTGAGTTGTCCCCTACGGGCTTACGGGATCCAAAGCCGCGGGAAATAATTCCCGTCTCGTCACGCACATTCATTGAAAGCAGGAAGTCAGCTACTGCCTTAGCACGTTCTTCGGAGAGTGTTTGACAGCTCTCCTCTGTGCCAACCCGCGCAGTATGACCGGTAATAAGAATATCACGTCCGGGGTATGCTTTAAGGATTTCCGCTATACTGAGCAGTTTTGCTTTCTCCGATTCTAAAAGCAGCGGTGAATCAGGAAGAAACTGTATATTTTCCAGGGTTATGGTAACGCCCTCCTCTTCCGATTTAACGGACGCTCCTTCAATACCGCTCTCTTCAATTGCCCTCTCAATTTCCTCGACCACCCTCTCTCTGTTCAAATCAGGCGATTCAATAAGATTCCCATAAGCGCTTCCCACGTACTCAACATATTCCCCTGAAGTCAGATAGAAGATAAAATCAAACTCTTCTTCATAATATAAGGGGCGGCCATTCTCTTTATCCCAATAGTAAAGCTGCTCTGAGCTGCCGGCTATCTTGGCCGGTACCCTGTCATAATTGTCAGCCGGCTCACTCATGTTCTGCCTGCCCACTGCTTGAAAGAAATTATATTCAATATTGATCAGGGCTACAGTCCTGCCATTCAGTGTCTCATCACCAAGGTAATTGTAATGAACGGATATGGGAAACCGGAAAGGTTTCTTCAAGCCGAAGCTCACTCGTAGATCATGAACTTCTTCGCCCATGGCTACCCAGCTGTCCCCCGGTTCAATGTCTTCCGGAGGGAAGAGGGGAACATTACGCACCACCGGCATGAAATACTCCTCTCCAATGTCATATTCGCCCACGGAGTTCCGCCAGAAGACTGATTTATAGTCTTCCGCCAGAGAAAAGGAACCCCTTCTGCCGTAAGAACGCTCAGAAGTCTGAAAGGAACAGGAAAGAAGACCCGATTCACCCCTTGTCTCCACTACCTCAACTGCGATCTTATTGAGAATCTCCGCCTGATGGGAAAAGCTGCCGTTAATATATACATTTTCGTTAACCCGGGTTACCAGTTTATACTTCTCACCATGATTATACTTAAAACGGAACTCCTCGGCCGCTGATGTAAAAATCAACAGAGCCAAACTAATTAAAATTATCAATCCTTTTTTAACCATATAACCACCCTATTTCATTTTCGACCATTTCTTGACAAACCTTCCTGCTCAATATATCTTATTTTAGAACAGGTTCTTTGGAAAAACAGGCATTTATGGTACTGCTGAAAAAAAAAGATTCTATAGATCATGCGGAAACTAGATCTTTAATTCAGAAAGCCGGCTATTTGCAACCTTCGCTCCTTCAGCAAAAAATAATTCCGCTTATCCTTAAGCGTAAAAACGTAGCTGTTGAGACTGCAGAAGGCTCTGGCAAGACTGCCGCTTTTATCCTGCCCTTGGTAAAGCTGATTAGCAAGGGTAAGAGAGGGATAAAAGCTGTGGTCATCACCTCAAATCCGGACCAGGTTAAAAGAGCATCACAGGAGTTGTTGAAACAATCCGAACGCGGGAAGAGAGAGTTAACGTTTTGGGCCATAGGGTTTAAGAAAAGCCGCCCGAGACAAGGCGTCCGGCCCGGGGCCCTTCCAGATGTTCTAATCGGCACTCCGGATAAGGTTATTGATAATATACGCAGGGGTGTATTGGATTTCAGCCATCTGCAGATAGCCGTTATTGACGCTCCACACACGGGTGGACTGCCCGGTTTTAATAAGGATGTGTCTTTTATTTTCTCTAAGTTTCCGCAGAAGATACAAACCATCCTTCTCTCCCCCTCCCTTGCTGACAGGAATTATGCGTTAATTTCTTTGCTCAGCCATCCCTATATTATCCCGGCAGATAAATGGCAGAAACAGCCTGACAAAGCTAATAAAATAGAGGAGACCAACAAAGTGCAGAACAAAAAAGAAAACCTTCCCTTCAACCAGAAGATTGCCATTCAAACTATAGGTGAAATCATTAAGCGAATAAAGGAAGAGGAAGATCCTTTTGAACTCAATCATTACCGTAAGCTGATAAAGAAGAATGTACCGCTTTTCCTACGTTCCTACTTCAGTGCCTATCTTTTCAAAGA
>DRHE01000230.1 GCA_011049745.1 Spirochaetales bacterium
AAGTTAATTCTTACTGCATATTCTTTCTCGGCTTGTTTCAAGTGATTCCGGCGTCTCGAGAGAGCCGCATAACGTTTAAGCTCACTGCTTTTACGGAGCGAATAGCGGAGTAAAAATCCAGTGCAGTGTGTTATCCTTCACACATGACGTATATGCACTATCATATACTCCATTTATGCTGGTATATTAAGGCAAATCATTCAGAAAAGCAATGATATTGAGCTTAGAGCCTCTTTATGAAGTATTTCGGCTGAAATATATGAGATTATTCGGTCGGCATTGCTCACCTATCTTCAATCTAATACCGAAGGAATTGACTTGGCCGAGAAAGAATATGCAGTAAGAATTAACTTCCAATAAAAGGGAAGTTAGAGTACAATTCAAGCTGTTCCGGGCCGGAGGTTGACTTATGCAAAGAAATATTCAAATTCTCGATACTACTTTAAGAGACGGCAATAAACTGCCCTTTGTGGTTATAAATAGTAAAGAGCGGCTGGCAATCGCCCATCAGCTCTCCTCCTTGGGGGTGGATATAATTGATGCGGGATATCCAATATCCTGCAGGGAGGACCGGGAAAGTGTCGAAGCTATTGCCAGAGAAGTTAAGGTTCCCTTTATATCCGCCTTAAGCCGGGCCATTAAAGCGGATATCGAAGACACATTAAGTCTTTTAAGCAGAGCTGCTATGGCCCGGGCCTATCTCCATGTTTTTCTTCCCCTTTCATCACAATTCCTGGATGAGGTACTTCATAAGAGCAGCAAAGAAGCTCTGCACATGGTGGCGGATTCGGTGGAGCTGGGAAAAAAATCTGGGGCAACTGTACAGTTTTCCCTGGGAGAGATAGGTGAGACAGAAACCGCTCTTTTAGTCGAAGCGGCGCAGGCAGCTGCCAGGGCCGGGGCCGATGTCTTGAGTCTGGCGGATACCAATGGCACACTGACACCGCATGAAGTTAGTGACTTGATCACCTTCCTCAATTCGGAACTTAAGAAGTGGCCCAAGATGCTCCTGGGCGTTCATTTTCATAATGATCTGGGTTTAGCCACGGCTAATACCCTTACTGCCATAGAATGCGGTGTCAGACATGTGGAGTGTACTATCGGCGGAATTGGGGCGCGCGGCGGCAATACCCCCTTTGAGGAAGTGGTTTTCGGGATTGAGATGCTGTCCAGGCGGCTGGAGATATCACATTCAATCGATCTGAAGCAGATACATGAGGTTTCCCGGTTGGTAAATCATATTACGGGTGTACAGCCCCATCCCAACAAGGCGATTATAGGGAAATGCGCCTTCGTGGAACCGACTGCCTCCCGGTCGCAGAATTCTTTGCCCGAATGGAAGAGGTCAATCTTTTCCGCTGAGACCATCGGACGCTCTCCGGACGCTTCCTTCGGTTATCAGGAAATGAGCCTCTCCGGCTTCAAGAATCAACTGGAAAGCCAGGGTATTGCACTTGCCGGAATAGACCTGGAAAAGGCTTACCATCTCTTTCAATCCCAGACCAGACGTAAAAAAGAGGTAACCCGTAAGGAAATCCTTTTAATGCTGGCTGATGCCCGGCTGGAGGTCTCTGTGCCCTACTCATTAATCTCTTTCAATGTAATGACCGGCTCAAATACTCGTCCGGTAGGGGTTGTGGAAATAAAGAGGGATAAGGCAAAGCTGGTTGAAGCCGCTTCAGGTAACGGAGCAATTGATGCCTTATGCCGGGCAGTTGACCGGGCCGTTGGCATCAGCCCACGGTTGGTGCTCTATTCAGTGGACAGTCTAACCGAGGGTAAAGATGCCCGGGCTGAGGTAACCATTACTCTGAGTTACCTGGGCAAGAGCTTTCATGGTCACTGCGGCAGTACAGATGTGGTGGAAGCGAGCTTAAGAGCCTACCTGGATGCAGTAAACCGCCTTATCCTTTCCGGTATTACTGAATCGGCGGAAGAATTCTATATAGATGGGGAGCATCTGTGGGAGTAGGCCGCTAGATTACATCCTTCTTGACCAGCAGCACTGCCCGGTAACCATGATCCTTTTTCCTCTTTTTCAATTGGAATCCCTTACTTTGCTTTAAAATACGCTGCAGCAAAGCGCTTTTTGCTGCAATGATCACCTCTCCATCCGGCTCAGTTAAGCGGGGCAGCTCCAGGGAGATCATTTCTACCGTGGCCGGCCTGCTCTCCGGGTCGGGGAGAAGAATAATCAATCCATAATTGGCGGGTATTTGCGAAAGCCATGACGTATGATAGCTCTCTATAAGGGGACCGGCTACACCATGAGCTGCTAAGTTGCGCCTGGTCACCTCGAGTGCCAGGAGATCGCGGCCTGCCAGAGTAAACTTTGTTTGTTTTTCTGCCAGTGTGCGGCAGAGATAAACCGGGAGGTGGCCCTGTCCCGGATTCCAGATCAGGATATTATGTTTCGGACTCAGGTGGTCGTCAGCGAGCAGTACCATGGCTGAAAGCTGCTGATAGCCCAGGTTATCGAAATCAGGGAGATTATAGACCGTATCCAGAGAATAGCTTAAATTTTTTAAGGGCGGTTGAAAGTTGAAGCGGCCGCGGATATAGGGTAAAAGTCCATCCTGCGGCGGCGGTATTTCTTTGCCTTTGGCGGCCAGGAAAACAGTATGGCCAGGAGTTCCCTGCCGATGGATAATGGCGGCGCCTGATCTTACCAGAGCGGTGTGGGCAACTTCCTCCAGCGGTTTTATGATTACAAAAGAAAAGAGGCCTCCCCGCTTTAAATAACCGCTGTATTGATTAAATATGCTGATCAGAACCGGAGCCCCGGCCTTGGCCGGGAGATTGGAGAGGATGAGGTCATAGCCTTTATGCTCTATTCCACTTAATCCCAGGCGTCCTTCTATTGAATCCGCACTTATGTTGTTCAGCCGGCAATTCAGCCTGGTAAAATCCAAAGCCAGTGCATCTCGGTCGGTGAAATGGAGTCTTAGCCGGGGATTGGTCCTCTTCAGGGTGATACCCAGCACGCCAACACCGCAGCCCAGGTCAAGGACGGAGTTAAGCTCAGTCATGTCAATCTGTTTCAGCAGTACGGTTAAGAGCAGTTTTGTGCCTTTATCAATATCA
>DRHE01000231.1 GCA_011049745.1 Spirochaetales bacterium
CCTGCGGCCCCCGCCACATGCCCCATCAGATTGACGAATATATGGAGATAGACGAGCTCTATGAAGCGGCCAGGATATATGCTATTACTGCTTTCAGATATCTACAGGGGGAGAGCTGATGAAAAACGCCATAACCGATGTGCCCGGCATTAAGGTTGGCCATGCCCAGAACCTGGCTGCAGGCACCGGCTGTACCGTGGTTCTCTGTGAAGAGGGCGCAGTTACCGCAGTGGATGTGCGCGGCGGCGCTCCCGGAACCAGGGAAACGGATTGCCTGAATCCTGCCAATTTAGTGGCCCAGGCACATGCGGTTTACTTAAGCGGCGGCAGCGCCTTTGGCCTGGATGGGGCCGCAGGGGTAATGAAATACCTGGAGGAAAGGGGAGTAGGCTTTGATACCGGTGTGGCTGTAGTGCCCATTGTGCCCGGGGCAGTGCTCTTTGACCTGATAGTGGGCGACCCAAAGGTAAGACCGGATGGGGAAATGGCTTACCAGGCGTGCCTTGAGGCCGCTCCGGACAACACCCGGCAGGGCAATGTGGGCGCCGGCGCCGGCGCCACTGTGGGCAAAGCCCTGGGAACTGAATTCTCGATGAAGAGCGGGTTGGGCACGGCAAGCATCTGCAGGGGCTCTCTTGTTGTGGGGGCAATTGTTGCAGTAAACTGTTTCGGCGATGTAATTGACCCGGCAACGGGAGATATAATTGCCGGCACACTCAGCGAAGACAAGAGCACTTTTGCCGACTCGCTTAAAATAATTACCGGACATCCTGGAAAAAAGGCTAAAGGGTTTTCCACCAATACTACTATAGGGGTTATCGCCACCAATGCCGGCATGGATAAGGCAGGAGCCCTGCGCGTTGCCATGGCTGCTCACGACGGCTTTGCCAGGACCATGAACCCGGCCCATACCATGTTTGACGGCGATACTGTTTTCTGCATGTCCACAGGGGCACAAGTAGGTGCAGGAGCGGGCAAAGCGGGGAGTGAATTGACTGCCGTGTGTGCGCTGGCGGCTGAAGTAATGGCCGCAGCGGTTGTCAATGCAGTAAAGAAAAGCTCTTCTCGCTACGGCCTCCCTGCAGCCGCAGATATAAAGCGGAGGGATTAATGAAGATATCAATAATCGGCGCCGGAGCCATGGGCTCCCTCTACGGCGGTAAACTTTCTTTGAGCGGCAGCCAGGTCCTGCTCTACGATATAAACAGGGAGCATATAGATAAAATCCGGGGTCACGGCCTGATTATTGAAGAGCCGGAAGGTGAAGAGATTACCCGTCCGGAGGCCAGTTCAGATAAAGAGGCGCTCCGGGGATCTGAGGTAATGATCATCTTTGTGAAGTCTGCGGCAACCGAGATCGTGGTCAGAGATATCAAGGAATATATCGCCCCTGAAACAATCGTAGTTACCCTGCAGAACGGCCTGGGCAATGAAGGGATAATCAGGAAACACCTTGGCGCGGACAGGAGCGCGGCAGGAGTCACTTCCCAGGGCGCTACCTTTTTAGAAGCGGGAAGAATAAGACACGCGGGCAGGGGCCCCACCCACCTCTGTATGTCTGATAAGAAAAATAACAGGCTGGTCCCTTTTGTTGAGGAGCTTAACAGGGCAGGTTTTGATGCCCATATTGAGGAGAACATTGAGAATCTTATCTGGAGCAAGCTGATTATTAATGTGGGGATCAATGCCTTGACCGCATTAACTGCACTGCCCAATGGCAAGCTGCTGGACTATAAGGAAACCAAAGAAATCATGGCCGACCTGGTGAATGAGGCTTTACAGGTTACCAGGGCTAAAGGCATTCAGCTTACCCTTGCCGACCCCCTGCAAAGGGTCTATGAAGTTGCCTTACAGACCGCTGCCAACAGGTCATCCATGCTCCAGGATTTCGACAACAACCGGGTTACTGAAATCGATTTTATCAATGGCGCTATTGTACGGGAAGCGGAAAAACTGGCCATCCAGGTTCCGGTCAACCGCACTATAACCCGGTTAGTGAAAACCATAGAAGGGCATCGCTACCCTGCGGTTACTTCGCACCCATCAGTCACTTCGCACACCTGAGCGGGGGCCTAGTGCTTGATCTTCCTCAATTAATCGGTAAGAAAAAAAGAAATGGATTTTTTGAGCTTTGTGCTGCGTCGCATCGGCCGCCTGCTGCTCACAGTTTTACTGATCTCGACTATCATCTTTTTTGTGATCAGGGTGATCCCCGGCGACCCGGCTTTGGTTATAGCCGGAATAGACGCCACGGAAGCGGATATTGCGGCCATCAGGGCCAAATTGGGCACTGATCAGCCATTATCAGCCCAGTATTTTCAATGGCTCTCCCAAATTGTCCGCTTTGACTTCGGCAAATCGTTAACCTCAGGAGAGTTGGTTATTAAACTGATCCTGGAACGTTTTCCCCTTACCCTCTCTCTGGCCTTAATGGGTATAGTTATTTCACTCCTGATCGCCCTGCCCCTGGGCGTGTTATCCGCGGTTAAACGGTGGTCTTTCTGGGATTATCTGGGTATGATCATCTCCCAGCTCGGCATGGCCATACCGAGCTTCTGGCTAGGCATAATGCTGCTATTAGTCTTTGCCGTAATGATACCGATCTTTCCCCTGTTCGGCAGCGGTACCCTCCGCCATTTACTGCTGCCCTCATTCGCTTTGGGTTTTGCCAGAGCTGCAGTGCTTTTGCGCCTTACCAGGGCCTCCATGATCGAAGAGCTGAGCAAGGAATATGTGGTGACTGCCCGGGCCAAGGGTTTGACTGAAAACATGATTAAATTCAAGCACACCCTCAGAAATGCCCTGCTGCCCGTGGTAACGATTGCCGGAATTCAATTGGGCTATATGCTCGGCGGCGCAATTATTATTGAACAGGTATTTTCCCTGCCCGGCCTGGGACGTCTCTTTCTCTACGGCGTGTATCAGCGGGACTTCACCCTGATCCAGGGAGGAGTGGTTTTTGTGGCCTTGATCTTCTCCCTGATCAATTTTAGTGTGGATCTTCTTTACAGCCTGCTCAATCCCAGGATAAGGATCAGCTAGATGGCGCCGGCAAAGAGCGAAACCCTGCTGCAGATTAATGA
>DRHE01000232.1 GCA_011049745.1 Spirochaetales bacterium
GAACCAGATTTAGCCGCTATCGACCTTGAGCTTCCTGAAGAGGATGTTACTCTCGAAGAAGAAACCGTTGCTGAAGTTGCTGAAGCCCCTGCTCCGGAAGAAACTCTCGAAGAAGAACTTGAAGAGGTTCCGGCTCTCGAAGATGAACTGGAAGAAATCTCGGAGCTCGCTTTAGAATCCCCGGAAGAGGTGAGTGAAGCCCCGGTTTTAGAAGAATCGGAGGCTGCTATTGAAGAACTCACTGCCGAAGAATCCATTGAAGAGATTCCTCTTCTCGACGATCTTGAGGAAACAGCCCCTGCCGAGAGTCTTCCGGAAGTCCCAACAGAACCCCCAGGGGAACCAGATTTAGCCGCTATCGACCTTGAGCTTCCTGAAGAGGATGTTACTCTCGAAGAAGAAACCGTTGCTGAAGTTGCTGAAGCCCCTGCTCCGGAAGAAACTCTCGAAGAAGAACTTGAAGAGGTTCCGTTAGAAGTAGAGGAAGCTGCACTTCCTGAAGGATTTACCTCGCATGATGGCACTTCTCCCGCAGCTAAAACACAAAACCTGCCGGATGATCTTAAATCAGATATCAAGTCAGTGCTTTCCTACCTGGATCAACTATTGGAATCTCTTCCTGAAGAAAAAATAAGGGAATTTGCCGATTCCGAGTATTTCGGAATCTACAAAAAATTATTTGAGGATCTGGGACTGAATACTTAATGGGCCTGTTTGATAGAGCTGTTTCATTGTTTGCCCTTGATCCGGTGAAACGCTCCCCGGTAATAGGTCTGCTTAGAAAAACCAAAAATATAATTATCCAACGCCTGCAAACAAAAGAGGATAAAACCGGTAAAGAGCTTCCTGTGGAGGGAGAACCACATATCTCCTCCTTACATCAGCTCCTCTCCAGGATCACCAGTCTCTCAGGGGGTATTGAGTCGATAGCTGAGCTGTTTTCCCTGGTCAGGGATTTCTTCAAGCTGTCAAAGAGCGCTATTTTACTCTACGACCACTTAAGAATGGTTTTTTCACCGTGGGCCAGCTCCGGGCTTGACCAAACAACACTCCACCGGCTGCGCATACCCCTTGGCTTCAATAAAAACTTCAACAGAGTAGCTAATGGAGAAGTCTTGATTTTTAATGAAAGCGGGCAGATCAAAGAGTTCAATCCTTTTTTTTCTGCTAGAGAAAATTCAGCTATCAATCAACTGATCTTTGTGCCATTTATTGCTGATAGTAAATTGATTGCCGTTCTGCTTATTATCAAGATGAAAGGTATTATTGATCTGGAAACACCGGGAATTTTAAAAGAAGTGTCTCTGGCTGCAGCTCCTCATATTTATCAAGCAAGAGAAAAGAAATTAGGTAATCTCAGTGGTGATGGTAAAACCGTAACATTTGAATCTCTACAGAACAGGGTTGATGAATTGATTGACAAATGCGGGAAGAGAAACAGGTCCTTAGTGCTGATTAAAATATCCATCGAACATATAACCAACACTGTAAAAAAGTATAATGAGTTTATTGATCCCTTCCGTTTGAAAGAGGATTTTTTGCGTATTACCGGATCTTTACTGGCAGATATTGGCGAAGTTTTCAGGTTAGACTCCAATTATCTCATTTTACTCATATCTGAGATGCAAATTATGGATCCCGCAATGCTCCTTCATCAATTGACCATATCCCTCGGAACCTTCTTTGAAATATTAAAAGCAGAGCATTCTATGGGATTTGATGAAAAGATAATTGTCTATCCCGAAGACGGAGACAGTTCAGAAAAGTTATTGAGTAATCTGAAATAACCCGCGCCCATGTTGGAAATTATTCCCACTAAAACGAATCTGTCAACAGCGGTGATCAATGGGCAAGCGCTGCATTCGCGGTACGATCCTTTAAAGGAATCACAACGCTTTGTAAACATCAACCTGAGTAGTGAATATCCTTCGACCGTGATCTTCCTGGGCACCGGACTTGGCTACACAGCCTCCTTGATCAAAGAGACCTTCCCGCAGGCAAAATTAATCTGTATCTATTACTCCGCAGATATTCTTAAAGAGTCAAAACAAACACCCTGGCTTTATTGGTTTCCCGGTGCAGAGATTACATTACTTAGCTTCCTTCGCCTCAACCTAAAAGAACTTGAACTGGAGGGATTAAGGGTACTTAAGTGGGCGCCTTCCGAGCGTATTTTTCCGGAAATGGCAAAAACAGCAACAACAGCTTTACAGCAGGTACTCAAAGAATTGCGGGGTAGTCTGGTCACTACACTAGCCATGGGCAGACGCTGGATTCAGAACAGTTTTATCAACTTCCTCTCAATCGAAAGGGTTCTTACCACCAGCTCCGATAAATATGACCTGCCTCTCTTTCTGGCCGGCTCAGGGCCCTCTTTAGAGCAGGCAGTAACCCTGCTGCACAGATCCCGTAATAAACTTATTATCTGGGCTCTCCCCTCAGCCATACCCTATTTGATTAAAATGGATATTACTCCCGACCTGGTAATCATTACTGATCCCAGTTTCTATGCCGGCTACCATCTTTACCCCCTGTTTGATAAATCAATTAACCTGGCAACACCTCTATCTGCCGTTCACTGCAGCCGACAGATTAATGGAGGGGTTCTCCTTATATCCCAATCTAATTTCTTCGAGGAGGCTCTTTTAACCCAATTGAACATTAGAATTCCCCGAATTCCTCCCCAGGGTACAGTAGCTGCAACGGCCGTGCAAATGGCTATGAACCATACCAGCAGGGAGATAATCCTGGCCGGTCTCGATTTCGGGTACAGTGATATTCGTTCTCATGTCCGTCCGAATGCCTTTGATAATTTTCTAATCCCGTCGGTAAACAGATTATCACCACTGTACAGCAAGCTCTATTCACTGGCCGCACAGAGAGCCCCATTCATTAACCGGACAGTACGGGGTTCTTTCCGTACCGGATTAACCATGAATACCTACTCCGGCTGGTTTGCCGGTTTGCCGGATCACATCTCAGCAAGAATTTTCAGGCTTAATCCTTCACCTGTAAAGCTGGATAATATTCAGACAATAGATGCAGAAAAGCTGGCAAGAGAACTCAGTGAACGATCGCCGCAACCAGAGATAAATATTTTCATTCCTGCCGGAAACTATCCTGACCACCGCCAACGCCGAAAGATCTGCAGAGAACTGTTGACCGCATGGCACAATCATCTTCATACTGCAGTTGAGCAGACAAAGAGGGTCAGTAAAATCGGATCATTCCTTAATGACCCTTTTCTTTTGACCTTTTCCTATTATTATGATTCTGGGTCTCTGGCAAAATTAAAAAGGACCTTGAGGTTAACGGGAGAAAGTGAAGCTGTGTTGCAGGCAGTATCTCTTTTAGAAAGAGAAATAGACTTCATAGAGTCTATGGCGGCCAGGCTGGAGTTACGGGAAAGCAATGTTTGACAACCCGATACTGGAGCGCAACTTTCTTGCACTGGCAGCCAATAATCCTGAACTTTCCGCCAGAATAGGCAACACTTCACCGCTGAAAGAATTGACCTTTACAAAAGCCAAAAACGGGGTTTTAGTTCCGGCTCTCAAGGTAAAAAGCCGTTTAACACCTCTGCACTCTACCTTTGATCCCCTTAAAGAGGGGGAACGACTTCCTGATCTATACAGCGGTGCCGGCTACCTGGTTATCTTTGGAATCGGCGCCGGCTACCACATCACTCCCTTTTTAAAAAACAGGCGCATTTCCAATATATTGATCATTGAAAAAAATCCAGCTCTCTTACGCAGAGTTATGGAAAATATCGATCTGCGCAGTCTGTTCATGGATCCCCGTGTCCAGCTTCTTGTTAATGAAGAGCCGATAACAATTAAAGAAAATATTCTTACGAACTACTTCCCGGCTATTGCAGGCGATCTGAAAACCCTTACTTTACGACCTCTTTTCGATCTGGCCGGAAGATACTACGAAGAAGTTTTAAATGCTATTCGCAATGTAATAAGTAAGATAGCTGATGACTATACGGTTCAGGTTCACTTTGGGAAAAAATGGTTTATAAACAGTTTATTCAATCTCCCAAGGGCAGAGAAGTCTGCCCTGGCTATTAAACCGGTGAGGAAAGTATTGATAACCGGAGCCGGTCCCTCACTGGAATCACAGTTGGCAAGTCTCAGGCGGATGAGAAAAGAGGCATTTCTGATTGCCTCAGATACCTCACTGCCTTCGCTTTTGAGCAGCAATATTTTACCGGATACAGTCATATCCATAGATTGCCAGCAGGTCAGTTATCATCACTTTCTGCAGGGAATGCCGCCAAATATCCCGCTGGTACTTGACCTGGCATCCCCTCCCCTGCTCACCCGTTTAACCAACAAAATTATCTTCTTTGCCAGTGCCCATCCCTTTTCCCAGTTTGTCAGTGCAAACTGGCGCAGAATGCCTTATATCGACACTTCGGGAGGCAATGTGTGCCATGCTGCCGTATCTATGGCTCATTTCCTGGGAGCCGAGGAGATAAACCTTTTCGGCGTAGATTTTTCTTATCCCCAGGGTAAAACTTACGCCCGCAGTACTTACCTCTACCTCTTTTTCCGTTCACAGGAGAATAGAATTGACCCTCTGGAGAGTTTATTTTTTTCCTTTATTATGCGTAATGACAAGATAATCAAAGAAAAAAAAGCAGGAACAGTGTGTTATATAACCCAGCCCATGATAAGTTACCGGCAGCGACTGGAAATAGCTTTAGCTGATAGAGGATTACAGATCTTTCCCCCTCAGGCAAAAGGACTGCCCATTGAGATTAAACCAGTAGTAAAGCGGAGAAAACGAGATATTATCGGGCGGATCTTCTCTGCGGGTGCACCCAATTGTGACTGGAAAAGCTTCCTCACTTCCTACCTCGAGGGGGTGAAAGGTTTACCCAAACCGGCTCAACCACTGGGAAACTACTTCCGTGGATTGAGCGACAGCCAGAGGACTCTCTGGGTTACTCTCTATCCTGCAGCAGCAGCTATAAAGAATCATTATGCCTGCAGACAGATTTCAGGTGTTGAGTTGCTCGACCAGGTACGGGAATGGACTGATTCCCTTATCAGCCGCTACTTAGCGTAGATGATTCCCCCGTAACCAACAAAAGACTCTCCGGCCAGTACATCATAACTGGTGCTGTAATCGAGTAATATTCCCCTTTTTACACCATTCTTTCCGGCAAAGGCTGCAGCTGCCACAGCCCCTCCCACGGAACAGGCCGATTTTTCAGCCAGGGCGCGATTAATCGCCTCAGTATGGTTCAAGGTTAGTAGAGACTCAATAATTCTTTTATCATTGACCTCCCGGACCCAGTGTACCGCAGTTCTTCCCTGGGGAGCGAATCCATAGTTACTCCCGTAATGAGTAAGATCAGTAGAGCCTATAACCGCAATTTTCCGCTTTAGCTGATAGCTAAGTCCGGCCAGTATTTCTCCAAGTTGAATTGCTTCGGCTACCGGAGCTGCCCGCAGAGCAAGCGCCTTTGCCCGGGGGAAGAGGTATTTAATAAAGGGAAGCTGCACCTCTACGGTATTATCAGGGAATCGATCTGCATGTACTGGGATCAGCTCCTTCAAGGCTTTTAAAAGCTCCATATCAGCATCTATATTCCCCAGGGGTGTCTCATACCCTTCTTCCAATGCAGCCAGGATCCCTCCCCCGGCCGGTAGGTGCCCCCCGATTACCACCAATGTTTCACTCTTCCTGTAAATATTCTGCAGAACCTCCAAAGCTATCCTTCCGGAGAATTCCCAGCCTGCATGGGGCAGAATCCCGGCCAGAGCCTGGTGGCCGGGTTTGGCTAGATTTCTTAAGTATTTCTCAATCTGCTCTCTGGTCTTCAACTCAGTTAAAGGATACCAGCCTTGCGGCAACCCTCTTTTTCGCAGTGCCATAGCTACCTCCCTGTTATCTAACTATAGATAAGAAAAAAAGTATTCACAATATCAATTTTATGGCTATAATAGTAGTATGA
>DRHE01000233.1 GCA_011049745.1 Spirochaetales bacterium
ACCATGGACCTCGAATTATCTGCAGGGAATGATCGATGTCCCTTTCCTGCAACTTACACCAAGCACAAGGGATGGGATCATTCAAGATTATAGCTACTCACTATTCTGCCAGGCCATCAAACCCCTGGAGGAAAAGCTCATCAGTATCATTGAGAGTGAAAAACAGGCAGAAGAGGAAAAGGCAAGCCGGAATATTCTAAAGTCCGTGCAGCGAGCATTGAAAGAGGCCTTCCTTGCCCTGCCCAGGGATGAGTATGACTGGTTCGATATCTTTGCAGACGCAAAGAAGCACGGTGGCAGGAAACCGGGAAACTCCCTCTTTTCCACCGATCAGCAGCTTGCAGAAGAAGAAGGGGAAGCTGCTCAAGCGATGAAACAACAGACAGGACAGTCTTCCCAGGAGGAGAACAGGGAATTCTATAAATACCCGGGATCTCTGTACAGCGCAGTGATCTCTCCGGCTTCCTGTATTGTCCATATCAAGGATTCAACAACTCTACGCTGTATCCCTCGAGATAAAAACCGCAGGACTGTTGAAGACAATATCGAAATCAACTGGCAGATCAAAGAGGGATCTGGTAGTCTTTCCGTAACTGAAGGCGAAATGGTCACATTTACCGCTCCGGAAGAACCTGGTCTCACTATTCTCCAGGCCACTGTCAGCCAGGGAATTATTAATTGTAAGGCTGAGAGTATTATTACCATTACCGCCTCACTCATCGATCGGGGTGAACATAATGCCGGGGAGCTCTCCAAGGGGCTTCCCGGATACACCTTTATCCGGGCTACAGGCGAGCTCTGGCGCTCACGTTTTAATGCAAAAAACAACCTGATAGTAATTAACAATGGCCATGGCGATTATATTTTTGCTTCCCAGAAGAGGGCGCGGAAACTCCGGTACATCTGCCGCCTCTTCGTAAAGGAACTCATTTTGAAAAACTTCCCGGGATTCAGCAGAGAGGAGCTGCTTGAACGGATGATCGAGCTTTCTCTCTACACTGAAGAGAACCTGCACTGAGACTACCCTTGAAAACCGTAAAGTATTGCAGGCAGGCGAGGAACAAGAAGCAATTGGCAACAGGTGATGCCCTATGATAAGGATTACAGACAAGATATTTCTAGATGAAGAGGAACTCAAGCTGGACTTCATTCGTGCATCCGGACCTGGCGGCCAGAACGTCAACAAGCTTTCTACTGCTGTACAGTTGCGATTTGATGCAGCGAATTCCCCCTCCCTTCCTGTTGATGTGCGGAAACGTTTAATCGAAAAAGCAGATAAAAGGCTGACTAAGGAAGGCATGCTGATAATCGAAGCCAGGCGTTTCAGAACCCAGGAACGAAATCGGAAAGATGCCCTCTTGAGATTGGTTGAAATCATCCGTGAGGCGGCTTTTGAGCCTAAGAAAAGGCATAAGACAAAACCGGGTTTATATGCAATAAAAGATCGCCTGGGAAAAAAGCAGTTGCGTGGTAAAATCAAGAAGATGCGCAGGCCGGTTGACCTGGATGAAGAATAAATTATTTGAGCTGGGATATTACCCATGCTCATAGAAGAAAAAGGAACCAATCTGGGTAAGGCCTGGATAGAGCCGGCCGTACCCGTTGTTGCCGGGACACGACAAACCTTTGTACTGCACTATAAAGCCGGCAGCAAAGGATTAAAAAGGGGCGGTGCAATCCGCATTACCATACCACACGGTTTTACCACTCCCCAGGTGGATGAATTCTATAAAGATGGTTTTGTAACCGCTTCATGCCCGGACAGCACTATTTCTCTGACCCTGGAGGTAGTTTCCAGGATTTTTTGCGCCTACAAACCTGAGCTTGGCCACAGCGGCGCTTTTGGCAAGAGCCTCTTTGTTCACCTGCAGGAGGGGGAACTTGGAGCAGGCAAGATCATTGAAATAATCTATGGTGATATTTCCTACTACGGCAAAGAACCCTGGGGGCCGAAACCTCCCGTGGTACCGCAATTATCCGGATCGTTTGAGTTTACAGTCGCTATTGATCCGGATGGCAGGCGATCGGCTCCCGAAACCGGTTACTACCTGCTGCCGGAATCTCCAGCTGTTACTATTCTGCCGGCTGAAGCCGCTGCAATAATCCCGGTTGTACCATCCAATAGTGAAGCCGGCCAGGATATGCCGCTGCACCTGATAACCGTTGATCCATACCTTAACCCGGTACCAACCACAGATGGTAATTATATAATCACCTCCGGAAATAAATCGTGCAATTGCTTATCTAAAAATGGTGCGATTACCCTGCCCCCTGACGCGCTCTCAACCGGATCAGCCGCCATAAGGAGTATGGCGAACCAAGAACTTTTCGCGGTTATCAACCCGCATAAAACCGGCAGTTATTTGGCTGACTGCAAACTCTACTGGGGCGACATTCACAGCCACTCCAGTTATTCGGACGGCATTGGCACTCCTGAAGAAGTGCTGACCTTTGCCCGTGACACTGCATGCCTCGATTTTGCCGCTCTTACTGATCATGATGATATTGGACCGCAATTATCAAAGGAGGAGTGGCTCCACACCAGGCGAGTCACCGCTGACTTCAACACTCCAGGACACTTTGTAACCCTTTTAGGCTATGAATACCGTTCGTCACTGGCCGATATGAATATCTATTATCCGGGTGATGAGGGCAGACTTCTCTGCGGTAAAGAAAAAAAGTGGGACTCACCGGAAAAGATCATCTCCTATTTATCCGCCAATAGTGCCATGATAATTCCCCACATGCATTTCGGTGCGGACTGGCGCGGCTATGATCCGGATCTTTACCGGGTAATGGAGATTTATTCCCAGCATGGTTCCGCTGAATATATCGGCTGTGCCAGACAGATCCCCTATCTGGACAATCAGCTCCAGAAGAGCAGTGAGGGCAATATAGACACAACCCTGCAGGAAATTCTGGCCAGGGGTATGAAGCTGGGAGTAACCGCCGGCTCAGACAGCCATTCAGGACGGCCGGGGTTATCCAACTGGACCAGGGTTGCCAGAACCTATAACGGCGGTTTAACCGCGGTCTTTGCCAGGGAAAAAACCAGGGAGAGCATCTGGCAGGCTATTTACCAAAGACATTGCTATGCAACCACGGGCCCGCGTATCTACCTGGAGTTTTCGATCAATGAACATCCTACGGGCAGCGAACTTCAGGGGATGAACCGTAAAATAAGGGTAAACTGCATGGGCACCGAGGATATTTCGAGGATAGAAGTGGTTAAGAATAATAACCTGCTCCAGGCAATCCCGGGAACCGGCTCCTGCCTTGATTTTTCCCTGGACGATGGTCCCGAAAAGGTGGAGGATTTCTACTATATACGGGTTACTCAGATAGATGGCGAGATGGCCTGGAGCTCACCAATCTGGGTAACCTTTTTTGACCATCTACATCACCTGTGATTTGCTGTACCTCTAAATCACTGCACCTCTAAATCACTGCGCCTGCAACCTCTTCACTCGTAAAGCGGGCCGTATGCTGCGCAGGCCCGGTAATCAGCGCCCTCCTGATCCATGCCGAAGCTTGACCAGACGCTGGGACGGTAAAGAGCTTCAGCCGCCACATTATGCATGCACACCGGTATTCGTAACATGGAGGCCAGGGTAATCAAATCCGCGCCGATGTGCCCGTAGGAAATAGCGCCGTGATTTGCACCCCAGTTGGCCATTACCGAATAGACATCCCTGAAAGCACCTTTTCCCGTTAATATGGGAGCAAACCAGGTTGTAGGCCAGGTAGGATCAGTACGATTGTCCAGTGTATCGTGTACATCATCCTCCAGGTCAACGGTATAACCCTCTGCAATCTGGAGCAC
>DRHE01000234.1 GCA_011049745.1 Spirochaetales bacterium
GCCATAGGTTCCCCATCTATGGGAATAACCCTTGATACCCATTTCCTGCGCTGGGAGGCAGAAAAACATTCTATTTCTGTTGCTGATGCTTTCCGGATTGCAGGCAGCAGCCTGGGACATCTGCACATCCAGGATGATAATTCCCGTGCACCCGGCACCGGTAAGGCGGACTTTAGTGAGTTTATTGCAGCAGTGAAAGAGATCGGCTGGCAGGGCTATATCTCCATGGAGACCTTTGCCGGAGAAAAAGCCGGTGAGGGAGAAAAGATGGCAGCGGCGGGAATATCCTTTCTCAAAGAGCACTTTTCTTGAAGGGTGGTTGGCCCTGCCTGTACTCCGGGCTTATGGTTAACTATATATTCTGTAGATCAATTGTCCAATCTTTCTTTTAGGAACATGATGGGTTTGATCGCTGTCGCGGTAATATTTAATTGAAGCTCCGCTTTCAACATCACCCAAAACAACCTTTTCGACGGGTTTACCGATAGCAATAGCCAGGGAAATAATAAAGTGGCCGGGAATATCGAGCAAAGGCCGCAGCTCTTTGCGGTTGACAGAACGCAACATGCAGCCGCCCAGGCCGAGCTCCGTTGCCCCTAAGAGGATAGTTTGAGCGGCAATACCGACATCGATTTCCGAATTCTCTCTGATGCTCTTGTCAATCAGGATAATGATATAACCGGTAGGCTGTTCAGCTTCTTCCGGGCCGGGCCAATCAGGAAGATATCCGGCCCAGGCAAGTGTAAAAAATATTTTCTGATTCCACTCGGGTGTGCAGGAAAGGATATACTTTAGCGGCTGCATATTTGCAGCCGAAGGGGTGCAGCGGGCAAGCTCTATCAAGCCTTCAAGAGTATTGCGCTCTATTTGGTGCTGTCCGTCAAACCTTCGATAGCTCCGGGTTTTTAAAATCAATTCTAAAAAATTCATCTCTTTGCTCCCAATTCAGATAATTTGGCTGAAGATTGCCGCCAATGGAAAAACAGACGGCGAATTCCATACAAACAGCATAGGAGCAAAGTAATTATCTTTCAAGATGATAATCAGTTAATTTTTAGCCAGTTTAATAGTTTTATTTTGCATTTCTTTTACAATTGATCTTGGCTTTGAATTTTTTTCTGAAAATGGATTTTTGCTATAAGCACTTCAGTTGCGGATGTAATCTGCGCTGGGCAAAGGGTAAGAAGGCGGAAAATTGTAAAAGCTGAGCATTTAGGATGGTTATTTATTATAGTTGTGATTATTCCGGGTATTCTGCTGGCCCTTTTAGCTGTCCGGGCAATAAACCGGGAAGAGGCATTTATAGAGAAGCGCCTTGAAGATACACTCATGCTTGAGATTACGCATGTTGTAACTTTGGTAAATACGGAGCTCCAAAGAATCGAAGAAGAGCTTCTAAGCGCTTCACCTGTTATTAAAGAAGATGGCTGGGAAGATGACTGGAAGCGGTCATCTTCCCTTATTGGAGTTCCATTTCTGTTGTCAGCGGGCAACAGGATACTAATGCCGGAAGCAGGAGGCGCTCTACCCGATAATGAGTTGTCCTTTTTGGAACAGAAAAGAGACTACAGCAGGCCCTTTGCTGCGCGGGAGATAAGCGAATACCTTCCATTGTGGGAGGCTGCAGTCTATCTTACTGACCCGGATATTATCTCCTCAAGGGTAAATTTTGTTACAACTATTATGTGGATACTTATTGTAATTCTATTTGCATCTATAATAGGCGGAGGAGTATTAGTGCTGAAAACCCTTAACAGCGAAATTGTACTTGCGCGCCAGAAAACGACATTTGTTGCCAATGTGTCACACGAACTGAAAACACCTCTTACATCTATACGTATGTTTGCAGAAATGCTTAAACAGGGCAAGCAGCCTGATAAGGAGAAACAGGCAAGGTATTTTGATATTATGGTATCTGAAACAGAGCGCCTGACACGTTTGATAAACAATATTCTTGATTTTTCCAGGATGGACAGCGGCAAAAAACATTACAATAAAAAAAGGGTTGATATAAGCCGTCTCTGTTTTAAGCTTGTTGAAAGCGAGCACATAAGGGCTGAACAGAATGGTTTTAAAATAAGCTTTAAATCCACCGTTAAAGATTCAAAAAAGGGAATTGCGTATGCGGATGAAGAAGCAATAAAGCAGGCTCTGCTCAATCTTCTGTCAAATGCAGAGAAGTATTCGGATAAAGAGAAGGATATCAATGTAGAAACCGGGCAGGAGAATAACTTTCTTTATATTGATGTTAAGGACAGGGGTCGGGGTATTCCCCCCCGCCATGTTAAAAAGATATTTAATGAGTTCTACAGAATAGACGATTCACTTACCTCCAGGGTTAAGGGCACAGGCCTGGGGCTGTCAATAGCAAGGAGAATTATCCGGGACCACGGTGGAGACATTAAATGCTTCCCCAGGGATGGGGGAGGGAGTGTTTTCAGAATTAAGCTGCCGGTTATAAGCTAAGAATATGAAGCGAGAAAAAATATTAATTGTAGAAGATGAAACTGCTATTCTGACAGGACTTGTCGACCTCCTTCAGGGTGAGGGCTATCAAGTAAGCACAGCCGTTGATGGTCTTAAAGCCCTTGATCTGTATAATCAGGAACAGCCCGCTTTAATCCTTCTCGATATTATGATCCCTGAAAAAAGCGGTTATGATGTTTGCAGGGAGATACGGAAAAATGATCCACTTACGCCAATAATTATACTTACTGCCAGGGGTCAGGAGGTGGATAAGGTTATAGGGCTTGAGCTTGGAGCTGATGATTATATTGTTAAGCCCTTTGGCGTGAATGAGCTTCTGGCCAGAATAAGGGCTGTTTTCCGGCGCGTACATGCAAGAAAGTCCTGTAAAGATGTAAGCCCGATCATATTCGGAGATATCCGCATAGAGCCTAAATTGCTTAAAGGGAAAAAGGGAGGAAGAGCTTTCCCGGTTACCCTGAGAGAGATCCAACTATTGAAGCTCTTTATGGGTCATAAAGGAGAGGTTTTAGACCGCTTTACCATACTGGATGAAATATGGGGTGTTCACTACCAGGGCACAACCCGCACGCTCGACCAGCATATTGCTAAACTGCGCAAGAAAATCGAAGATAAGCCTGCAAGCCCAAAATATATAGTTACGGTCCATGGCGTCGGCTACCGCTTTTTGAGCTGATGCTGACATTCCCCCGCGATGGAGGCTCGAAGGGTTCGATAAAGGTTATAAGCCTCTCCTGGGTCAGCAGGAGAAGCTTCATAAGGAAGCCAGGATACCTTGCCTTCAACAAGATCATATATAGCCTTTCTGCCTGTTTTACCGGACATCAGTTTTTAGTCTTTAAGGCACTCTTCCCTGGCTCTTAAAGAAATTGTCCGCCAGGATTCCCATTCCTCAAGTGTAAGATCCTCGATGCCTGCATTTCCCATGAAGATAAATCCTTTTTCCGCTACGGACGCCAGGCTGCAGGCCCTTCTTACTATATATTCGACCTCTTCCAGGCTGTGCTTATAGAGATCGCAGACAGAGCCCCCGCAGAAGATTAAACGGTCTCCATAGGTTTTAACCAGCTCGGGTAGATCCGGATTCTCTTCCCAATCAAAGGGATTTAAAATATCGATGCCGATAGAGACAAAGTCGGGAAGGACCGGACTGATATTCCCATGGGAATGAAGATGCACGTATCCTCCCCTTTTGTGCACAACTCTTACAAGCTCTTCATACCATGGAAGAAAAAACCTTCTTACCATATCAGGTGAAATAAGAAGACCGTCGGCATTCCCAAGATCATCACAGATATCTATTATTTCAACACCCCTATCCATAACCATTTCTACAGCATCAAAGCTCATTTCAGCCAGAACAGTTGTAAATCTCTTCATAAAATCAGGCTTATCCAAAAGATTGATCATGGTATCCTGGAAATCCATGAAAGAGTTGTGTAGACCGGCGAAAAAACCCTGGATGGAAGCGGTAGGCACAAAGCCGGTTTCTTTAAATGCTCTGCTGTCCTCTTCTATATCTGCAAATCTCTCGGGATTCTTCATATCAGGAAGCTTAAGGTTCTCCAGGTCTTCTTCTTTCTTAATGGGGAAATCATAGTACCTGATTGAATGTGGGTTAAAGTTGACGCGGCGCTTGTGTCCCCCCTCATACTGCAGGATTTTGTATTGATCTGTCCTTTCGATTACTACAGGCTGGATCTCTGCAGGCCCGCCGTGGCCGAAGCTGGTTACACCCCCCTTGCCTACGCCGATTGCAGCCGTATCCAGATGTTGGGCCATTCGAACAGCACGATTTCTGCTTTCTAGAGTTCGCGGTTCCTCTGAATAGCCTATGGAAGGGGGATTATCCGAGGGCAGGCTTAAAGTGTTTTCATCATAACAATCCGCCGGCGCCAGCTTGAGCATTGCTTTTTCATCCCAGAATCCGAAATGTATACAGGGTATCCCTGTCTCTTATACACATCT
>DRHE01000235.1 GCA_011049745.1 Spirochaetales bacterium
AAATCAATAAGCGGGCCGAACTGCATTGACTTATCTTTCCTTGTCCTTAAAGATACTGGAACCCTTTTTAAGCCTTGGCTTATCCCTCAATTTATGATGAGGCAGATCTGCTGATACAAAGCATCCGGCTTCAATTACGCAGTTATTGGGTATCTCGGCGTCCATGCCTACAACCGTTATACCGCCGTTGATTTGATCAGGGAAGTCTTGATTGCAGATGTTAGAATTTTTCGAACCAATATAAACCTGCTTACCGATATTCTGGCTGTTCTTTGCTCTTTCGCTGACACAGGGAAGGATAAGGGAGTTATAAATCACTGAACCAGCACCTATCCGGTTGTGATTCATTACAATTGAATTTATCACCCTGGCTCCCCTTCTGATATTTACATCCTTGAAGATCAGAGAATTTTCCACATAGCCGTCAATCTGACTGCCGCCGGAGATAATGGAGCTTTTAATTACTCCGTCATTCCGGATAACTGCAGGTTTATCCGAAGATTTGATCCCTTTGAAGCGCTTGATAATCGAATTATATTCGCTGCTGTCTATATTGGAAACTAACCAGAGATTTTTTTCATAAAGTTGTGTTAAATTATTCTGGAAAAATGTTCTGCCTGGGATATCTTCAATAAAATCAAATGAGGTGTGAAGAATGTGGTCAAAAAGCAGGGCGCTAATACTACGGTTGTCAGCAGAGAGGTTGGGAAAGGAGCGAAGCACCTTCAGCAGCACCTTGCGGCTGGCGCCGTAAATATCCACGGGAATAGTTCCAATGGAGAATTTGAGTAAGTCATGCGGCGCTGCAGCCATGACTTTTATAAGATTATCAGGATCGAGTTGGCTGACTGTAGATAATGTAGAGAGAAATATAAAATCCGCATTTTCGCTTTCGATCCGGTTAATAAATTCTTGTATACCCTTCTTCAATAGAATCACCGGAGTGCTATTTTCGGGCCAGCGGCTTAATGCTGAAGAGATAATACTGCCTGTGCGATTATCAGTTACAAGTAAGTAAACGCATTGCGAAAAATCCTGCAAATTGGCCAGTGCAAAATCGATAAAAAGATACTCTCCCCAGAAAGGAAATAGAGCAGCGGAAAAATGTTTTTTTAAACCAGGAATATCCCTGGAAAAACCTTTCTCAAAAAGGTAAATTGAAAAACTCTTCAACTCTTCTCCACGGCGGCTAATTTAGCGGTAAGGTAACTACCGTTTTCCAATCTGACCTGAAAAGTAAAACCGCGTAAATCCGCGGGTACATCTCGCAACCTGGGAAAGAATTCTCTTTTCAGGATACTCATTCTTAAAAGTTTTTTAAAAACTGAAAGTTTTGCCAGGCTATGAGTAGTCCTTTTTGCCGAGATGGTAATTGTCTCCTCCACCTGATCTATGAACAGAAACTTGCCCTCCCTGGCTGTGTAGATCTCTTCTTTCTTTATAATGTTTTCACCCTCGATTTCCAGCCGGAAGCGGATCTTTATTTTTTTTCCGGCAACCAATGCCCAGACAATTGCTGCTGTCAATAGGGCAAGTAGAATCAGCCCGCCGGCCAGGATGAACCAAATTCTGAAACTGGCTCTTACCTGGAAGTTAACCGGTATAACTGCCGGTAAAAAACCTTCTTCGCTGGCAAAGAAAAATTCCAGGGTTCCCTGATATTCTCCTTTACCCGGCGGATCAGGAACCTGTATCGGGATCTTGATCTCCGTAACCTCTTCCGGCTTAAGGTCGAATTGATACTCTCTGGTAAGTATATTGTCGAAATCTTTTGCAGGGATCGATAATTTGATCCTGTGGATTATCAGCTGAATGGGCTCCCGCTTTTTATAACCCTGACTGGCAAGTGATAGTCTTATTTTCCCTTTTCCCTGAGCAGTTAACCTTGAAAGCAACAGTGGCCCCACCAGATCAACTCTACCCAGGAAATCTTCAGTTTTAGCGGCCAGTTCTTCACTGGTTGGTTCGCTTGATACTTCGCTGTATTTACCGGAGAGCTGCTCAGCTAATTCCCGGGCTGCCTGGTCGGTGCCGATTCCCAATACATGTATTTTCCAGCCTTTCATCTGAATTACCCTGGTATTTGCCAGGAACTCATGGTTGAAAGAACCATCCGGTGAGTAGTATTTGCTTTCCGGGGGCGCTTCCTGTTTGCCGTCGGTTATTAGAAGCAGATATTTTTTACGGTCGGGATCTGACTGTTTCTCCAGTTCCGTGGCTAAAACATCCAGGGCATGGCCGATATCTGTAAAACGGCCGTCAGCTTCTATCCGGGAGATAGTCGCTGACAGATTATCCTTTTCTTTATTGGTTTTCAGAAAAGCTGATATGGGAATTTGAGTTTTCCCGAAAAAGGCTACTACAGTTAGAAAGTCACCGGGGATGAGTAGTTGATCGATAATTGCAGTCCGGACATACTCTTTAACCGCGTCTATTTCCTCTACCATGGAAAGGGATTTGTCCAATGCTATGATAACATCTACCGGTTCCTCTCGTTCATCGGCGTTGATAAATGTACCTGCCAGAATGAAAAAAACTGCTAAAAGAAGGCTGAAATATTTAGGTACTTCCATTTTTTTCTCCTTTATTGTAGCATGTATTGTAGCATGTATTGTAGCATGCACCAAATAGAGGTAAAATGGAAGAGGAAAAATAAAAATAAAAATAAAAATATACTTTACATTTTATCCCTGGTGTGGATAATTGTAGTAAGAATAAAATAGTAAGGAGTGTATACTATGGGAAGCATTGAACTGCCGAAAAGTCCTAATATTTTTCATCCTGAAAAACCAAGCGCCGTGGGTTCACGTAACTCCCTGGCTCAGGAATTTCGTGATCAACAGGCTGAGGTTGATCTTCTTCTGGGTGAAGAGGTAGATAAAGTACTAAATCATACAGAATCAAGACTGCCTAAGGAAGTATTAAACAACCTGGATGTCATGGGGGGATTGAAGGAAAAGGTCTATAACTACTTCAATCAGAATTACCAGAACATGTTTAACCGCTACATTGTTACTACAGAAGATGAGATGGTAAAAAAGGTCAGGGGTTTCATCGATAAAGAAGAAATGAAGTCCCTTGCCAAGTATACCCCGAGGGAGATAGCTGCACTACTGGATGCTATCGGGGGTGTGGATAAATTTAAAACCGGGCTGATCAACTCTGAGTCAAGAATATTAACTGAAAGTTTCACATCAGTTACCGTCCTGGGCCTGTAGACATTATCCTTGAAAGAACACTTCACAATTGAGTAGGCATTCTC
>DRHE01000236.1 GCA_011049745.1 Spirochaetales bacterium
GGTTACCAGCCAGTCAAAGTCAATCGCACCGGCGGACGGATCAAGCTTACCCCCGGTAACACCGCAGAGAGCACCGCTGCCCAGGCTCACATCACCAACCGGCTTCCCGCCCTTCTTATAATACACAACTACCTGCCCGCCGGCTGCAGCCTCTTTTATAAAGACCAGCCCCTCTTCACTGTCAAGGGTTGCATCATCCACACCGGCCTGCCGGTAATGCCTGCGCCTGCCATCCACGTCACTATAATAATCACCATTCGCATCCTCCAGGTATACTTCAAGCTCCTCCACCCCTTGATCCGGCAGCTTGAAAAACCTGCCCGCAATATAATCGGAAAGGGGGATAACCTCCTCGCTTACCAGGTTCTTGCCGATATAAAGCCTGCTTTCACTCTGATTATTATCTGAGCGCAGCAGCAGCTCATGGCTGGAAGCGCCGGTGCGCAGGAGGGCCTCCGCTCCTATGGATGAGTCATCCTGCTCCGGAATGTCCAGAAAGAGGTATGGGTCTATGGCTATATCACGATTGCCGATGTAAAGATGATCCAGGAACTCATCCTCCTGACCCTGATAGCCCATTAGAAAATAATTTTCCTCAAAACCCCCTAGAAATGAATATTCCAGGAAGTATCTTTCCATGAGCCATACTGAGGCGGTAAGATCGGGGATCTGTTCAAAGGGCTTATCCAACTCAAGTCCCGGAAAAGCACTCTGCGGGTGAAACTCGACAGAGCCGTCAGGTTTAAAGAGGAAATCCACTGAAACCCCCAGCAGGATGCGCCAGGAACCGGAAAGGTAAAAATCAACATCAGCATCGCCTATCTCGGTTTCGAAGATCGCCTCAGGCGCCTCTTGCTCAGGCAAGATCAGCTCTTCAGCCCATAAAAAACTAAGGGGCAATAGTAAAAGTAAACACAAGAAGCTAAAATATTTCACTGTAAAGATCCCGGCACGGCCGGCGGTTATGCCCGGTTTGATTATATTCCTCACTTAATGAATAACATATCACATAATAATTCTAAAAAAAAATCGCATGGTTATACTACAGCCGACCGAAAATAGAAAAAATGGATAATGATCTCCTGCGCGCAGCCAGCTTTATCAATCGCCTGCTCGCCAACCAGACCCTGGCCCAGCTTCCACCCCTGAAGCGGGAAGAGCAGATAATCCAATTCCTCAATGTTAATGCTCAAGCACTCTACCCGACCCTCTCATCTCCCCAGTTTTTACCCGGCAAAAACTGGGCAACCATACTTACACTGCTGACCAAAGCCCTGGCAATTGAAACCGATAAACTGCTCTTACCGCAGCTTCAGGAACTACTGGATACGAGCATTGACTTTACCTTTATGTCCTTCTTACATCAACGGCGCATACAGCCTGAGGAATATAAAGAGGAAATTTTCACTTTTCTCCAGCGCTTGCTGCAAAAAAGTACTGCCCGCACTGTATTGAGCGGACCCTTTACCGCACTCAGCGCCAATCTGACCGACCGTTACATCGATGAATCATTCGAGCTTAGACAGTACATTCACTTTGAGCTGACCAAGGTGCAGAAACTGAAGATGAGCAAGGAAGAGATCAAGAATATGGTCAAGGCCTCCATGCTCTTGAAAACAGCCATCTATCTACTAACCGTTGAAGACACGGCAGGGAGCAGGGAAAAATCCGCGGGCATGGTTGGAGTCCGGTTTATAGACAAGGCCTACTCTATTTTAAAAGCCCAACTTAAATTATTGCCCGACGCCCTGCTGAAAAGCGCTTTAAACTCCAATGTATCATTCCAGGAGAACAAGAACATTGAGGCTACAGGCAGGATCGCCTCTATTTTCTCCTTCAGGGCCCAATCCTATAAACCTCAGGTCCAGGTAGACAGGGGTGCAAATACCCCTGATCGCAGCTGGTTCAATGTTTCCAGAAGAAATTTTAAATTTTATGGATTTGACATAAAAATGCTAGATGAATTCTATAAAATCGCAGCGGAGAATGGATGGTAAAGACCCATGAATAAAAAACTGATTAACGTTTTGGAATCCGTAGTCATTCTGGCCATTTTTCTGGTGCTCATACAAACTTTTCTGGAAGATTTTGCAGTTTTAACAGGCTGGAAGATGCGTTTCCGGCAGCAGCTGATGATTACCGGATTTTTCTTTGATCTCTTCTTTACAATTGAATTTATAATTCGCCTCTATTACGCCATAGCAAACAGGAAAGCCTTTGTTTACCTGACCAGTGAAAGGGGCTGGATTGACTTTCTCGCCTCCATACCTCTGCTTATGCTCAACTCGGGGCCTTTAGCTTTCTCCATTTTCTTCGGCGGCAGCGCCTTTCTCGGCCTGGGAGGAATGCTGAACCTGTTAAAGGTAATAAAAGCTATAAGAATAGCCCGTATTTTGAGGTTCTTGAGAATAATAAAGATCTTCAGGCGTATTAAGAATACCGACTCACCAATGGCCCAGCGACATGTGGCTAATATCACCGCCATCGGGGTTACCGTACTGGTATTCTCCCTCTTAATCTTCACTTTCTTAACCGGCAGCCTGGAGGTTAAGGGTCTGGACACCTTTATTTTCAGCCACCAGGAAGCTATTGCCGCCCAACTGAGCAGTCAACAGGAGAATAAAACCGCACTGGCTGCCTCCCTGAATATACTGAAGGAAACTGAAGAGAGCCTCTTAATTGTAAAAATATCCGGGAAAGCAGTATATTCACGCTTTGATAACGGCTACTATGAGCAGAACTTCGGTCCAGGTGAGTACAGCTACTTCTCCGAGGGCTCTTTTGAGGCCTTCTTTGATCTGCGCCCCTATGTTCAGCAGTTATCCAGGGAAAGCCTGCTCTTTTTTGTTATTGTTGTCTTTGTGGTTCTATCCTTCCTGTTTATCTACAGCCCCCATTTTGCCTTGACCATAAGTGATCCTATCCACGTCATGCGCCGCGGTCTGCAGGAAGAAGATTATAATCTCGAAGTTAAAATCCCTGAAAAATATCAGGATGATGATGTCTACCAGCTGGCCCGGCTCTATAACGAGAAGTATCTGCCTTTAAAGGCGCGCAATCAGGGTGATGAGAACAGCCTGCCGCTCGATCTGGAGTTGGCTGATATAAAAGATATCCTCGGGGAGGATGACAAATAAAGGTTGGTTGTCTCAATCCTCCATTTTACAATTGATCTTCCGGGAATAGCTTCATTAAAAGAGAAACGGCAGATACTGCGTTCACTCAAGGAGCGACTGCATCGGAAATTCAAACTTTCCGTAGCTGAGATTGATCTTCAGGATTCATTGAAATTTGCTCAAATCGGCTGCGTCCTTATCTCAAACTCCAGACAGTATGGTGAATCGGTACTGCATAAGGCGCTTAATTTCAGCGAAAATATGGTGCCGGGAAGAATTCGGGATACTGAAATATTTTCTGAGCTTTATTGAGGATTAAGATAGAGGTCTTTAATTGTAAAGATTTTATCTCCACCCGATAGATTCAAGAATCCTTCCCTGCTCTCTACCACCAATTCAAAATAATGCCTCAAGGTTTGAAAACCGGTCTTTTCCACCTGAAGCTCAAACTCGTAACTGCTCTTTAAAGAGGAAGACTTTGCCGCCAGCGGATAAGGCCAGAAAGAAAATATCCCGGCTGTATTTATGACAATTGTATAAGGATTCTGCCAGTTGGAGTCAACCATTGCCACTGCTTCACCCTCAAAGAGCAGGCTGACAGTTACTCCACACACAGGTTCAAAATTAACGGAGTTAAAGAGACGGCCGGTAATCTGTGGAAAATTATAGAAGAAGCCCTCGGGCAGGCTTTCCTCACCTTCCCGGTTATGGGAAAAATGAGGACGTTTGGCCTGGTCAACATGGTCTATCCCCTCCCTGATAAGAGAAACCAGATCAGCCTGCTGCTGAAGTTTCTCCTGATAATGGCTCTGCATGTGGGCCAATCCTCTGCCGGAAAGCATATATACAGGTTGAATCCTGTTTAGCACAAAACAGGATACATCAAGATAGCATTGAGAACAGGTGCAGAAATTTTTCTTAGACTTTGCCTCTTCATCAGAGAAAACCTCTTTAACCTTCTCTAAAACAACATCTTCCATGAAATTCTGTATTTTCACCACTGACTCTCCTTAAGGACTAAATCTCCCTCTCAACAATCTCCAATACTTCGGTCAGGGCTTTTATACAATGCTGAAAATCCCGTAGATTATCCTTCAGCGAATAGTAGTTCAAACCCGAATAGTATATCTTGGCGAATACTGAAAAGGAAATATCTCTGCGGCTTAACTGGATATTGCTGTAACAACCATATTCATAAGTGGTCGTAAGCATTTCCTCTAAACGCACTTTAAAAAACTCATACATCGAGAGTGAAAAAGAAAAGGAATAGGCAATCTCCAGAAAACGGCTCGACCGGTCAATAAAGAAGCCTCCCTGCAATCCCTCGCTATTCTCGAAGCCGGCTGAATAGCTTTCTGCCGATTGTTCCGTGTCCAGAATGGTGTATCCCAGTTCCTTAAAAAGAACCTCCACTCTTCTGATCCGTTCTGCCATTATTTTCGAATATTTCATTTAAACCCTCAAAAATCTAGGTTCCGCAGACAAGACGCCGGGCCAGAACAGGCGGCAATCCGGCGGAAATAACCCTGCTCTGCGTCTCTTCAATCTCATACTCAACCCTGAAAAGCTCGTAATTCATCTCACGGTCATCAAAGACACCGAATGAAGCCAGTGATATTCCATCCCTCGGTTGTCCCACTGAGCCTGAATTGATCAGGTAGCGCCGCTCTCTGACCAGCTTAACCAGACCTTCAGGATAATATGCCCTGCCGTTTTCCTCAATAATTGTCGGCACATGGGTATGGGCGAAAAAACAAAGGTCTATTCCCTCATAGTGCTCATTCATAAAGCGGAAACATTCACGGATAGTATCTATATAGAAAATATACTCATCTTCGTCCATAGGGGAACCATGACAAATCAGAAATTTTTCTTCTATTACCAGAGGACCCGGCTGTAAATTGCGGATGAGTCCCAGGTTTTCTTTATCTATGGCCTGACGGGTCCACAAAATCGCCTCTCTGGCAATGTTGTTAAAGTAGTCAATATCCATTAAACCGGATACAGCCTTATCATGGTTGCCGCGCACCAGCCATTCAGCCAGGGGCAAGACCCTTTCAACACAATAATCAGGGTCTGCATTATAGCCGACAATATCACCCAGGCAGATAAAGCGGTCTACAGAGAGACTTTCAATGCGCTTCAGCACTTCTTTCAGGGCTTCCGCGTTACTGTGCAGATCACTGATAAATGCTGTGCGCATGGTCAATAGTCTATTAAAGTTTTAATCCTGATTCAAGGAGCTGGGAAGATATTCATAATTCAGATGCCAGGGCGCGCGGTAAATATTCTCTCTCACCCTTTTGCTGAATATTTTCAGCTTTTTCTCAAGGCGAGGTGTCAACAACTATGAGCCCTTTGGTATTATTTTATGGCTGCCGATCTTAAGCAGGGCCGATATCAACTCCTGGTCACGGCTGCAGATTATGGAGATAAAACGGAGGCTGGAGGTAAATCCCTTAACCACTTCCGCACTGAAAACGCTCCCCGAATGTTTGAACGCGGAGAAGCTGCCATTATCCGGATCCAAAACAGGCAGATCTATCTCAAAAGATATGGGCTCGGGAATATCAATAATTACTTCCTCTGATGCAACTTTCCTGCCGATCAGCCTGCCTGCAGCACCGGCCAGCTCCTGCTCAAGTTTAAGCCGCTCGCCCAGATCCATTAAGCGGCTGTGGCCGGCATTCCCACTGTCAAAGGGAATTCGAAAAACCAGCTTATAGAGCTTCCTGCAAGCTACATCCTCGATTAACCTGAAAGGCGGATACTTCTTTTTACGGGTGCAAAGGAGGAACTCCTGATCATCCAGCCAGTAGAGGCTTTCGGTCCTCAATATGCCGGAGGTGAGGGCCATAAGCAGAACTTTCTTGATCATGGCCGTGGCAATTCTCACCGTTTTATGCCAATAAACTGTGCGGTACATAAGATATTTAGAAAATAGAATACTCTCTACTGCAGCCAGACCCTTCCGGGTAATAGCCAATCCCTGTTCATTATGGGTATGTATTTCTTCCAGAACAAAATCCACATCCTGAATACCATAAGGCACACCGCAGAAATAGGCATCGCGATTCAGATAATCGAGTTTATCCGGATCCAAAACCCCGGAGAGCAGGTTGCTGAAAAATCCGGCGTCTTCACCTCCGCTATAGTTGTGATCGCTATCGATAATTGCTGCCACTAAAGAGGGATCCGCGCCCACATCTTTGGCAATAACTTCAGAGAAATCCTTCTCCATTATTCTCTGCGCTGTGAGCTCTTCATGGCTGGTTATACGCAGATCTTTCAAAGAATGGGCAAAGGGATAATGTCCAAGATCATGGAGCAGAGCCGCACAGAGAAAAGCCTTCACCCCCATTAGCGTACAATTCCCCAACTCAGTTCTGGTCAGGAGAGCGGTTATCATACGTTTGGCAATATGGAAAACCCCCAGGCTGTGGTTAAGCCTGGTATGGGTTGCCCCCGGGTAAACAAGGTAGGTCGGCCCCAGCTGCTTGATACCGTTTAATTTCTGAAATGCTTCTAAAGCCACCAGTTTAAGCAGCGGCGGGGAGAGAGAAATATGCTGCCACACCGGATCACGTATCGGCTCTGTATAAGCTTGATCCAGATCTCTTAATATCTTCTCACATTCCGTCAAAGTTTAATCCCTCCCGGAGTCCATATCGATTAATGACCGCTATGGGGACTATCCCCACTATCATGTTTTTGTTGTTTATTGAGGGATAGACTATTTTCGCAGAAAAATCAATTATAAAAATATTCTGGAAATCCTACCCTGAATTATTTTTTTTGGTAAAGGGATTATGAATAAAATTGAATTAAGAAACTTACTTGATAAACTTAAGAATGTTCATATTGGAATAATCGGCGATTTCTGTCTGGATTTCTACCTCTTTCTGGATTCAACGAAATCAGAAATATCTCTAGAAACCGGTATTGCAACTCAGCCGGTACGGGAAATGCGGTTTAGCCCGGGAGGTGCGGGAAATGTAGCACAAAACCTCCAGGCTTTGGGTGTAGAATATATTCTTGCATTCGGAGTAACAGGAAATGATATCTTCGGTTTTAAGATGCGAAGTATGCTCACGGAAAAGGGCATAGATATATCCGGTTTATTGGAGCAGAGCAAAGACTGGACAACACATATATTTACAAAACTTTACGACAATGGATCGGAGCAGAGCAGAATAGACTTTGGAAATTTTAATCTTCTCCACCCCGAAACTAAAGGTCTGCTGATAAGCCAGATCAGAAGAGCAATTCCTCTACTTGATATTGTAATTATAAATCAACAAGTTTATAGAGGAATCTATACAGAATCTTTCAGACGCTCAATAAAAAAAATAATTGCCGAATTTCCTGAAAAGCTCTTTATTGTGGACAGCAGAGAATATAATGATGAATTTAAAGGCGCTTTACGGAAACTTAATGATTATGAAGGCGGGCGTTTATGCGGTATAGAAAGATCAATCAAAGAAACAATTACTTTTAAAGAAGCAAAGTTAATTGCAGAAGACCTTTATAAAAGGTGGCGGAAACCGCTTTTTCTAACCCGTGGTGAAAACGGCTGTATTATTTATAGTGGGAAGAGTTACAATGAAATACCAGGACTGCAGATAATCTCTCTAATAGACACTGTTGGAGCCGGCGACAGCATGCTTGCCGGTATAGCAGCTGCACTGGGCGCTGGGTATGGTCCTGTAGAATCGGCAGAGTTCGGTAATTTTGCAGCCGGTGTTACCATACAAAAACTTTCTCAGACAGGAACTGCCAGCCCCCCAGAAATACTTAAAATCGGAAGTGATCCTGATTACCGCTACAGACCCGAAATTGCCGCTTCTGCAAGAAATTCACGTTACTTTGAAAATACCGAAATTGAAATTGCTACTTCACTTCCGCAAGAAAGAAATATAAAGCATGCCATATTTGACCATGACGGAACTATCTCTACCCTCAGAGAGGGATGGGAAAAAATCATGGAGCCTATGATGGTCA
>DRHE01000237.1 GCA_011049745.1 Spirochaetales bacterium
GCGTATAATTGTGCGTAAGCAAACCCCTCTGTGTGGAGTGTAAACCATTCCCAAGAGGACAACGTGGCTCTGGTGCTTTGCTGTGGGAAATTCTTGCCCTGCCTCCGGAAATGGGAAAATATTGCCTCCCGGCGTGCCGGGCTAGCGGTCCAGGATTTCCTCGGGTGCGGGTTTTCGCCTCCGGCCAGCAGTCTTTTTCATGATCAGCAGGTTCCCGATGACAATGCAGAGCAGGCCGAAGAAAGCGGCCAGGGGCCAGCGATAGTCTTCGAAAACCGTCGAGAGCAGGAGGGCAATGATGGGGGTCAAGAGCATCACGTAGGCCGCCTTGTCGACCCCGATCTTACCCACCAGACGCAAGTAGGCGCCGAAGGCGAAAATCGAGCCAAAGACGGCGAGAAAGAGCAGGGAGCCGACATAGGAGAAGCTCAGGCCCACCCGGAAAGGCTTGCCCAGCAGCAGGGAAACAAGGACCAGGGCCAGGGCGCCGTCTGTGAAGACGAACCGGTGCGCCTGTGATAGGTGATCGAAAAACACGGGGTCTGTTTCTTGGATGACTGCGAGAGGATGCTCGGCCATGATTTGCCTCCAGGTATGGGATAATTATTCCAGTATACTGCAAGCGCGGCGTCGGGCAAAGGGCAGGCAACCTTTTTTAATCGTTCCTATCACTTTTTCAGGACAGCTTCTTGCGGAATTTAATAACGCTTGCTGTAAATATTCCTGTCCCCAGAAGAAAGAGGGGAAGAATTTGGTCGGACAGGAATACCAACGGGGTTGCTTTCAGGTAGATTTCTCTTACCGATGTCATCATGTATCGGAGGGGATTGATAAGTGTAATAAGCTTCAGGGCCCGGGGCATGTTCTCGATGGGGATGAAAAACCCGCTCAGCATGATCATAAAAACCATGAAAAACCAGGCTATAAACAGGGCCTGCTGCTGAGTTTTCGCCAGGGTGGAGACGAAGAGTCCCAATCCCAGGGATGTAAAAAGATAGAGGAAAATAATCAGATAGAGGCTGAAGAGTGATCCTGCCAGATGAATTTTAAAAATAAATTCCGCCAGTTTAAGGATAATTATGAGCTCGATAAAAGAATAAATCAAAAACGGGATTTGTTTACCCAGAATCAGCTCAATCTTTCCCAGTGGAGTAACCATCAGCTGTTCAAGGGTCCCGGCTTCCTTTTCCTTGACGATACTCATGGACCCGAGCATAAGGGTAATTATGGTTATTATGAGTACTACAATTCCCGGTACCATGTAGGCCTGGTTCCTCAGTTCCGGATTATACCAGTAGTGGGTATTGATTATTACGTTTCCGCCTTTTGACAGATATTCCTCCTGAACATGGACCGGGGCAAGCTGTAGAGCGCTTTCAGCCGCTATTTGCTTCAGGTATCCGAATGCTGTCAGCGCCTGATTGCCATTCACAGAATCTAAAAGCGCAAGTATGTCTCCCCGTCCGTTTTTCCCGAGGTTTCTCGAAAAATCCGGGGGAATATATATTCCTATCACCACGTTCCATCTGCGGATATCTGTCTCCATGTCGTAATAACTGCCGACAGTACCGATGACATCAAACCTGTCGTTATTGGAAATTTCCTCAGTAAACTGCCGGCTGATGGATGTCCTGTCCAGATCACATATTACTGTTTTAACATGCTCCGTTTCCATGGTAAGGGAATAGCCTAAAATTATCAGCTGAAATATGGGAGCCGCTATGAGGAACCTGAGCATGAATTTGTCGGACCTTATCTGGTGGAATTCTTTTCTGATCATGGCGGTTATTCTTCTCATTTCAGCTCTCCAGGTAGGCTTTAAATCTACGGATTGATATTCCAAGGAAAATAATGCTGAAAAGTAGGAGCAGGGAAATATATAACATCAGTTCGCTCTGGCTATTTCCCTTGAGCATCAGACCCCGGATAATTACAAGGAAATATTTGGCTGGAATAAGCCAGGAGATCATCTGCAGGAGTTTCGGCATGGCCTCGAGCTGGAAGATAAAACCGGATAGAAACAGGGTGGGGAGGAGGGTCGCTATCATTGCAATCAGCATCGCGGATTGCTGTGTGGATACAATAGTCGATATGAGCATGCCGAAGGAAAGCCCGGTAAGGCAATAGATAAAGAGATAGAATAACAGGGTGCCGTAGCTACCCCGAATCGGGACTCCGAATAGGACCACTCCGCATACAATAACAAACATTCCTATTAGAATTGAAAGTACAAGATACGGGATTACCTTTCCTAATATTACTTCATAGGCATGTACAGGAGAGAGCTTTATCAGGTCGAAAGTTCCCTGCTCTTTCTCCCTCGCAATTGTCATGCTGGTCAAAAGGGCCGAGACCATGATGATAATAAGGGCCGTAAGTCCCGGAACAAAAAAGAATGCGCTGTTCAGCTCTGCGTTGTAGGCATAAGAGGGGATTATGTTTAATGGCAAATAGTCTCCACTCCGGAGGCTGGAAGAAAACCCCATAATTATTCCGGATATATATTGCCGTATAATCACGGCCCTGTTGCTGTCGGAGCCGTCGATTATCACATCGATCGAAGGGACTCTGCCGGAATTCAGATCTTCGGCGAAACCGTCGGGGATTGTAACTACAGCATGGAGCAGTCTTTTCTGAAATAATTCGTTCAAATTCCCATGGCCGGCGCTTATTGAAAAAAACTTGCTTCCTTCAAAACGCGACTTAAGTTCCCGGCTTAATGATGATTTATCATAATCGTCAATTTTCAGGTTTATGTTCTTTATCTCCAGATCCATGGCATATCCGAATAGTATCATCTGGAGGAGGGGGAGCCCAAAAAGGACTATCAGTGTTCTGTAATCCCTGGCGATGTGTTTGAATTCCTTTATTATTATTCCAATCAGTCCCATAGCTAATTACTCTCCGTCCTTTTTCGATCCGTTTCTATCGCCCTGATGAACGCATCATTAAGATTAGCAGAACTGTATTTCTTCTTAATCGAATCGGGGGAAGCTATATCAATAACTTTACCGAAGTTCATTATGGCGATTCTGTCACAGTATTCCGCTTCATTCATGAAGTGGGTAGTCACCATGATTGTCTTGCCCCTGCCGCTTAGTCTGTATATCTCTTCCCAGAATTTTCTCCTTCCCAGAGGGTCTACGCCGGATGTAGGTTCATCGAGAAATATGATATCCGGATCGTGCAGCAGAGCGCAGGCAAGCCCAAGCCTCTGTTTGAAACCCATGGGAAGATCTGCGGTTTTAATGTTGCAGAGAGAGAACAATCTTCATCATGGTGGATTTACCTGCACCATCCGGGCCGATGAGGCCTGTTATGCTTCCCTCAGGTACTTTCAGATCTACTCCCTTCGGCGCCTCGACCTTCCCGAAATTTTTTACTATTCCATCAGCCTTTATTAGATTAGTCATTGCTCTCTTTCTGCAGGTATACCAGGTATACATCGATGGGCATACCGATTTTTAAAATTCTTTCCGGGTTTTCAAAACTTATTTTTACCGCATAGACCAGAGCTTTCCGGTTGTCCGGAGAAAGGATCTCCTTTGGTGAAAATTCGGCCCTGGAATTTATATGGCTTATTTTTTCTCCGAAGGTATAATTGGATACCTTCCCCTTTACAGGATTCCCGGGCGCGATTTCCGTCAGAAGCGATTCCGATACGTAGATATAACACCAGACATTGTCAAGATTGACCAGATCGATAACGGGTCGCAAGGGGGGGTATGAATTCATCCCGTTCAAAGTAGATTTTATCGATATACCCGTCAGAGGGAGCTGTGAGTTTCGTCTTGGACAGAGTGTCTTTGACCTGGGCAATCTGATACTGAAGGTTTTCCTGCCGGCTCTTCAGAAGCTGAAGCCTGATCTCTGCAGATCGCCGGTCTCTGGTCCTTTAAAGATACAAGTTCATCGAACTTCCTCATAGTGTCAAAGTACAGGGCTCTTATATAAGCATCCCTGCTCTTTGCATTCTGATTCAGCGAAAGGTTATCCCGCCTTAAAAGTGCCGCCCGCCTTCCTCCCTCCCAGAGATTAAGCTCTACCAAAAGACCGCCGGTAAAATAAAGCTGCCAGTCTGTACCCGTAAAATTTGTTCCAGGAAGGCCGTAATGAGCTCCCACTGTTCCTGATACATGAGGGTAAAAGGAGGCTTCATCAACTTTCTTTTTAAGTTCAATCTTCCTCCTGGTGAAGTCAAAAAGAGAGAGTTCTCCGTTGGCTTCCAGCTTATCTTCTATTCCCTGAAGATTGTCAGGATTTAAGAGCTCCAGATATTCTTCGGGAATTATAAGTGTATCAATATCGGAGATACCCGTAAGCTCGGATATCTGCAGAAGTATCTTTCTTCTGTTGCTTTCGAGACTCAGTTTTTCCTGCTCAAGCTCTTTCAGCTTGCTCTGAATATCGAGAAGGTCCAGTTCCGAGGAAAAGCCTTGATCAACAAACAGCTTTACCTGGTTCAGATTAAACCCGAGCCTTTTCATACTCGTTGTCAGAGTTTCAATGTTCAATGTTGACAGCGTGTAGGAGTAAGAGAGCTGCAGGATTGTCTGATTGATTACATCTTCCCTTAATGTTTTTTTCTGAAGCTCCCGGTTAAGACCGTTTTCTGAAAGAAGTCGGGTGTATTTTCGTGAAAGCCCGTCAAAAATAATCTGATTCATGTAAATACTGAAATCATATGTGAGGCTTGTTCCAAGCTCAGCGGTCCCTCCCCCCATTCCGAGTAAAGAGAGATCCAGCGTGGGAACTTCAGATTTATACTGGATATTCCCGATCGCTCCAATAACAGGGTAATATGAAGAGAGAGCATCTCTTCTTTCAAGGATCTTTTTTCCAATCTCATCATTAATTATGGAAAGGCTGTAATCGCTGCGCAGAGCAGCGTCGAAGCAATTCTCCAGAGTATAATCATTCGCCCAGATACAGCTTCCTGCTGCGAAAATAACTGCCAATGATATTATTCGCTTTTTCATTCTTCCTTCCTCAATCTTATAGACTCCCAGACAAAACTGAAAACCTCTTCTGCCCTGTCCCTCTCAGCTTTTTTCTGTTCTTCAATGCTGAGCCCCGTGATCATGAAATACATGGGGGAAATGATAAAGAAAAATATGTCCAGGCTTAAAATGTTTAGCATAAGTTGAAAAGGATCAATTTCCCTGATTTCTTTATCCGAGATTGCCTTTTTCATCCGCTCATAGAAAACCATATAGACAGGTTTGCCCTGGATATTCAGGGTGTTCTGAAAAATGTCCATGACTTCCTTCGAATTCATCCATACTTCGCTGAAGAAAAACCGAAAAACCTGTTTGTTGTTCTTTATTGTGTTAATATGTTCAAAAATAAATTCCTTGATAATTTCTTTGAAATTAAGTGAAAAATCCAGGCTCTGTACAATAGGAAGAATAAACTTTTCGACTACCTGTTTGAATACAGCAGTATATATGTTGTCCTTGGAACGGAAATAATAGTGGAGTAAGGAGCCATATATAATTTGGTTAACTAATAAAAAATAGTTATTACCCTTTTAAGCTTTAGTTCAAGAAATTATAAAAGCTTTGACA
>DRHE01000238.1 GCA_011049745.1 Spirochaetales bacterium
AGCAATGATTGGATTTATCCCCATCTCCATAAAATGACTGAGCTGATGGTAGATCTGGCCAGGACAAATAAGAAGGCTTCCGGTCTGCGCCGGCGGGCATTAAATCAGGCGGCCAGGGAACTGCTTCTCTCTCAGGCTTCCGACTGGGCTTTTATTATGAAGATGAAAACAACCGCGTCTTATGCGGTACGGCGAACCAGGGAACATATCTATAATTTTACCCGTCTTCATGAATCAATAACAGGTGAAACTATCAATCAGGAATGGTTGTCTTCTCTTGAGCAGAGAAACAGCATCTTTCCTTCTATTGATTACCGGGTCTACTGTCCTTAAAAGCTGCTATTTTTCAATATTAAGTAATTTATCGAATTTTATCAGTTGAAAAGTATTAAATAGAGACTCGCTGCAGCCCTTGATTTGAATGGTTCGATCCTGTTCGGCAAGGCGTTTACGGAAAAGAAGGATTTTTCCAATAGAGGAAGAATTTATTGAGTTTACCTCTTTCAGATTTAAAGTGATTATCTTATGCGAGCCGGCGGCCAGCTCCTCAAGGTTTTTCTGGAATTCATTGGCCGGTTCTCCGCTTAAGGGGCCGGTTACCTGCAGATTGATTTCATCGTTGGAGATTTCCTTTTTTAAAAACATTCTCTGACTCCTCTTTTCCTATAGTATATTATCCGGAAGGAATGTCCTGTTCCTCTTCTGTGCTTTCTTCGATCAGGGGAAAAGACATCACTTTGCCCCCCTTGGCTTCTGAGAATTCTTCAATAAGAGAGACTGTCTGAAAGGGGATCATAAGATTCTTAGATTTTCCAAAGGCACGAAAAACATCCTCTTCAGAGGGGTTAATAATAAGCTTCTGTTCTTTGGAAAAAACTAAATCCTTAATGGATACGAAGTAAGGATGGGTTAGATCCAGCTTCTGTGCAGTGAGCTGAATGTCTTTATTTTTCCATTTGAAGTAAACCCGGTACATGGACAAGCAGGTTAATTCCTCCCTGGTGCAAATATACAATAAAGATACTATTTTTATGGTTAGTTAGTCAATTAAGGTTTTTGCCACACATATATATAGTAATATTTACCGATTTCAACTTATTTTAGCCATACAAAGGAAAAAGATTATTGACAATTATACGTGATGGATTACTATGGAATTCAAATAGGTGGGAAAAAGTGGGAAGTAATAGTAAATAGTGGAAGTATTTTGATGATTAGGGGTGAATTCAAGTACTCTTTGGATGAAAAAGGCAGATTGATGATCCCTGCCAGGGTGCGCACGGAAATTCTTGGCAATGCATTGATCATAACCAGGGGTGTGGAAAAATGTCTCTGGTTGTTTACACCAGAAGAGTGGAAGAAAATCGCCGGCAGTCTGCTTGATTCCACTTCACTCTTCCAGGAAAAAGCGAGATTGATACAGAGGCGGATTATCGCTCCCGCTCAGGATATAGAGATTGACCGTTCGGGCAGGATAAGTATTCCTTCGACCCTACGTGATTATGCGGGGTTACAGAAGGAATGTAAAATATTGGCGATCCAGACCTATATTGAGATCTGGGATGATGCAACCTATGCCGGATATCTTGATGAAACCGAAGCTCAATTTAAGGAGGCTGCTGAGGCGATAGGAAATAAATTGGCACAGTAATTGGCAGGGCTATGGTTGAGAATGTAGATAAAAAGAGCTTTAAGGCAACCCATACACCAGTGCTTCTGGCTGAAGTTATACAATTCTTAAGCTGCGGAGATCAGAAATGTCTGTTGGTGGATGCCAGGCTTGGAGAAGGGGGACATGCTGAAGCAATGCTTTCACTATTCCCATGTATGATGGTGTTAGGAGTAGAGGTTGATGGGGATATCCTGAAGGTAGCCGGAGAGAGACTTAAGTGCTTTGGTAAGAGGATTCAAACTTTTCATTCCTGGTCCCTTGAGTTCTTTAAGGGGTATGGAGAGCGCTCCCTTGAGTTTCCCGACCGTATTTTTATTGACCTGGGCATTTCTATGTTTCACTACCGGCAGAGCGGACGGGGTTTCTCCTTCAGAGAAGATGAGCCCCTGGATATGAGAATCGATGTGGAGCAGCCTTTAACCGCCGGGATTATTGTGAATGAGTACAGCCGGGAAGAACTGGAGAAAATGATCCTTGAGTATGGTGAAGAGAGATTTGCAAGGAGGATTTCAAGGAGTATTATCCGCGAGCGTTCCAAAGCCCCTATAAGAAGTGCGAAAGTTCTGGGGGAGATCATTAAGAGATCGGTTCCGGCAAGCAGGCGGTATGGCAGGATCCATCCGGCAACCAGAACTTTTCAAGCCCTGCGAATAGTGGTTAATAATGAACTTCAGCGCCTGCGGGAGGAGTTGGAATACAGTTTTCAGGTGCTTAAAAATGGGGGGAAGATGGGGATTATTTCTTTCCACTCTCTGGAAGACAGGATAGTAAAGCACTTTTTTAAAGAGAAGAATAAATCCTGTACCTGTCCGGCTGAATGGCCGATTTGTCAATGTGGGGGTAGAAGAGAGCTTAAAATTTTGACCGGGAAAGCGATTTTTGCGAAAGCAGCGGAGCAGGAAACAAATCCAGCTTCAAGGAGTGCACGTTTAAGGGTGGTAGAAAAGTTATAATGATGAAGCGCTTAATTTTTATTGTTTTAACCATGATTATTCCAATACTTTTTTTTGTCAATGTGTGGCAGGGCTTCCGCTATGAAAAGATGAAAAGGGAGGTCGGCCTCTTTGAATCGGAGCAGAAGGATTGGCTGGAGAAAAACAAGAAATTGATTGCCGGTCTGGCGGTATTCCGCTCTCCTGCCAGAATTGAAAAAATTGCTGAAAGTAAGCTGGGATTGAAAAAGATCGATTCTGCAAGGGTGTGGAGAATAAAATTCTTAAGAAAGGGTGCGGCACAGTGGTGAGTAGTATGACTGTTGAAAGAGCCCTTTTCAACATGGAAGAAGTCTCTGTCATAGCCGGGGGGTTGATCAGGCAGGGAAGCAGTCGGCCGGTGAGTTCAGTGGCAATTGATTCCAGGCAGGTCACTGCGGATGCTCTCTTTATTCCCTTACCCGGCGAACACTTCGACGGACATCAATTCTTAAGGGAAGCATTAACCAATGGTGCATCGGCACTACTGTTGGCTGACAGGGTATGGCCGTTAGAGGGAGAAGAAGTCGCTCGGCAGGCACGGGAGAAGGGTGCGGCCCTGATTACGGTTCCGGATACCTTAAGGGCATTACAGGATCTGGCTGGTAATCATATTCGGTCCATGACTGATTTAACCAGTATCGCTATTACCGGCAGTAGTGGTAAGACAACCACCAAAGAGATCCTGGGATCAATCCTCAGGCGGGAGGCGCCGGCGATTATTAATGAAGGAAATCTTAACTCAGAGATCGGCTTGCCGCTCTCTGTTTTAAGAATTAAAGGAGAGCATAAATATGCGGTACTGGAAATGGGCATGAATCATGCGGGGGAAATGGCTGTTCTCGCCGATATTGTCCGGCCTGAAGTTGCCCTGATTACTAATATCGGCCGAGCTCATATCGGCCTTTTAGGCTCTCAGGAAAGAATAGCGCTTGAGAAAAAAGAAATTTTCAAATTCTTCGATGACCGGCAGTTGGCATTTCTCTTTGAAGATGAGCCTTTTTTTGAATATTTAAGCTCAAAGGTACGGGGAAAGATAATTCCATTTGGACCACGCAGTACGCCTGGATTTGAAGGGAGCAAGGATCTGGGATTGGCTGGATCAATTATCTACTGGGAGGGATTCCAGATTCACTTTCCCCTTTTTGGGACTTACAATCTGGTGAATGCACTATCCTCAATATCGGTATCGGTAGAGTTGGGGATAAGCAAGAGAAAAATAAAGCTGGGGTTGCAAGAGGCCAAGCCTATCTTCGGCAGATCACAGGTTATCCGGGGTGCGGTAACCATTATCCAGGATTGCTACAATGCCAATCCGGACTCTATCAGCAGAGTTTTGGGATTTGTCAGGAAGCTATCCTGGAGAGGCAGAAAGGTAATGGTGCTGGGAAGTATGCTTGAGCTGGGACAGGATAGTGCACAGGCTCATCGACAGATGGGCCGGGAAGCCGGACTTTCCGGCCTGGATGCGGTGATCTTTTTCGGCATAGAAACTGAAACAGCCTATTCTGCCGCTTTGGAAACGGGATTTTCCGGTTTCTTAAGCTTTACTGCGGATTTTGAAAAGCTGATTCAGAAGCTGCAGGGTTATTTGAGGGAGGGTGATCTGCTGGTGCTTAAGGGTTCAAGGGCGGTTGAATTGGAAAGATTGATACCGCTGTTAGCTATGGATAGATTGGAGGGATAAGAATTATGCTGAAGTTTCTTTATCCTTTGGTTAAGTATTTTACAGCTTTTAATATCTTCCAGTATATTACCTTCCGTGCTGCCTATGCCGCCTTGACTGCTCTGCTTATCTCATTTCTCTGCGGCCCCTGGGTAATTCGAAAATTGAAAGCAATTAAGGCCGGCGAAAAGATCCGCTCCGACGGGCCGAAGAGCCACCAGGCTAAGTCGGGCACACCGAGTATGGGCGGCATTCTGATTATTCTTTCCATTGTAATATCGGTGCTGCTGTGGATGGATCTTGAGAATCCCTATACCTGGATCCTTTTAATGACCGTAACCGGTTTCGGTCTAATTGGTTTTGTTGATGACTACCTGAAAATCATCAAAAAAAACTCGGCAGGCCTCAGGGCCAGTCTTAAATTAACCAGTCAGATTATTTTTTCGCTAATAATTATTTTCTTTCTATTTATTCAGCGGCATGAGTATACTACTCTGCTTTATGTGCCTTTTTTAAAATATCCGCTGCTCGATCTGTCATATTTTTATATTCCCTTTGCCACACTCCTGCTGGTCGGCACATCCAACGCGGTAAATCTTACCGATGGTCTCGATGGTTTGGCCTCCGGGCTGGTGATAATGGTGGGCATTGCTTTTGCTATCCTCTCCTATCTGGCAGGCCGGGTGGATTTTGCCGACTATCTGCAGATCCCCTATATAATCAACAGCTGGGAGGTTACAGTTTTTTCTTTATCCCTGGTAGGCGCTTCCGTAGGTTTCCTGTGGTTTAACTGCCATCCGGCGGAGATCATGATGGGGGATACCGGTAGTCTCGCACTGGGCGGGGTAATCGGGGTTATTGCCCTGATTATCAAGAAGGAGATACTGCTGGTAATTGTAGGGGGTGTTTTTGTAATCGAGGTGCTTTCAGTTATTATCCAGGTAGTCTCGTATAAGCTGACCGGAAAAAGGGTGTTCCGGATGGCGCCGCTTCACCATCACTTTGAATTGAAAAACTGGTCAGAGAGCAAGGTGGTAATTCGTTTCTGGATCCTTGGCGGATTGTTTGCCATATTGAGTCTTTCGACTCTCAAGCTGCAATAGGGAGGGTTTTTTTGGAGAGGATTGAAAAAGAACCGACTGATTTCCTGCTCTTCCTGATTCTTATTCTATTGGTGGGGCTGGGTGTATCGGTGCTTTTTTCCGCTTCCTACTACTATGCGGAAAAGCTGACCCAGGATTCCTATTACTTCTTCAGGCGACAGATTGTCTTTATTATCCTTGGGAGTATTGCAGCAATTATCGCGGCAAATACGCCTCTGGAGCTGTGGAAGCAGGCCACGCCCTATTTCCTGCTGCTCTCCTTATTGCTGACCCTGCTTACCTTTATTCCCGGAGTTGGACTGCCGGTTCTTGGCGCCAGGCGCTGGCTTTTTGTTTTTGGTATATCCTTCCAACCCTCTGAGCTGGTAAAATTCTGCCTGGTATTATATCTTGCCACCCTCTTCAGTAAGAAGGAAGAGAGGATCAACGATCCCCTTAATTCGATTCTGCCGCCGCTGATCGTGGTTTCTTTTTTTGTGACTTTGATCTACCTCCAGAATGATTTTTCCACAGCCTTTTTCATCTTATTTATAGCAATTACAATGTTTTTTATAGCGCGTATTAAATTACGCTACTTTTTTTTTCTTGGGTTTATTGTTCTGCCTCTGGGAGTAGTGCTGCTCTTCAGCAAAGCCCATAGGGTCAAGAGAATTATTGCTTTTTTAAATCCGGCACTGGATCCATCGGGCAGTGGTTTTCAGGTGATTGCCGCCCGTTCCGCTCTGATTAACGGCGGATTCTGGGGACGGGGATTGGGCAGCGGCATAAAAAAACTGGGAGGGCTCCCAGAGGCTCATTCTGATTTCATTTATGCGGTAATAGGCGAAGAGATGGGTTTCTTAGGCGCCTTATTTGTGCTTTTTCTATTCATTCTTTTTGCCTGGAGGGGGTACTCAATTTCGCTAAAAGCAGGGGATAATTTCATTTACTATCTCTCATTCGGGATTACTTCGCTGATCTTTGTGCAGAGCTTGATGAACATCGCAGTGGTAACCGGGCTTATCCCGGCTACAGGCATACCGCTTCCCTTCTTTTCTTCCGGAGGTTCCGCGATTGTCCTTAATCTCTTTATGAGTGGACTGCTCTTAAACCTCTCCCGCAGCACTCAAGCAGCCAGGAGGAATAGACTTGTCTGAAATACTTACCTTTAAAACCTCCAGGAGAAAGGACGCAGAGCAGTTCTTGAATAAGCTGATGAGGCTGATTATTGTTCTCTTATTCCTCTTTCTGGCAGCTGACCTGCTCTTCCATTATCTAATCGCTCCTAAATTGAGGATCAGAAATATAATTGTAAAGAGTGATATTCCTCTTTCCCGGCAGGAGGTCTTAACCATAGCGGGAATTGATGGAAAAGAGAATTACTTTTCTCTGAAAGGGGATGTTATCAAGAATAATCTGGAGGCGTGCCCCCTGGTAAGAGAGGCCAGAGTGGAAAAGGTTTTTCCCGATACCATGCGTCTTGATATAAAGGGAAGAAGGGCGCTTTTTATCTCCCTGGCAGATACCGGGAAAGGATCCTTTCCCGTGGCAATTGATGAAGAGGGAGTGATCTTCCGGAGCGGTTCCTCAATTAAAGAGTGGGATCTTCCCCTTATTTCCGGGTTGAAATTCAATGAGCTCGAGCTGGGGGCAACATTGCCCAGGATGCTCGACTCACTTTTTGCAGAAGTGACACAGATGCGGACTGCATACCCGGATCTTTTTCGTTTGATTTCTGAAATTCAGATAGTACCTTTAAGTCCTGCAAGCTTTGAGTTACTGCTTTATCCGCTCTCTTTTACCGTGCGGGTACGTTTAACCGGTAGTATAGACGGGACAGTTTTGAAGAATGCCCTGCTGGTGCTTGATCTGCTAAAGAGGGAGGGTATATCAGAGAAAGTCAAAGAGATTGATTTCCGGACCGGAGAGGTAGTATACAGAATTAAGGAGGGATAGATTTTGCCGGTAAATGAAATAATTGTTGGATTAGATATCGGAACGACCAAGGTCTGCGTGGTAATCGGCGTTTTAGATGATAACGAGCAATTAGAGATCCTTGGAGTGGGCACAACCCCTTCTCGCGGTTTGCGCCGGGGTGTGGTAATAAATATTGAAGCTACGATTCATTCGATTCTGAGCGCTGTTGAAGCAGCTGAAATGATGTCAGGGCGTGAGGTGCACGAGGTCTTTACCGGAATTTCCGGCGGCCACATTGAGGGTATCAATTCCCGGGGAGTGGTGGCGGTAACCGGCCGGGGCAGAGAAATTACCCGAAATGATATTGATCGGGTTATTGATGCGGCTAAAGCAATTGTAATTCCAATGGATCGTGAGGTGCTTCATGTAATTCCCCAGGAATTTGTTGTAGATGATCAGGGAAATATTCGCAATCCCTTCGGCATGATCGGGGTACGGCTGGAAGCTGAGGTGCATATAATCACCGGAGCGGTTACTTCTGCACAGAATATTGTAAAATGTGTTAATCGAGCCGGCTTCAAGGCGGTTGATATTGTTCTTGAGCCTTTAGCCTCTGCGCGGGCAGTCCTGACCAATGATGAAAAAGAGTTGGGCGCTCTTCTAATTGACCTGGGCGGCGGCACAACTGATGTTTTAGTCTACATTGAAGGCGCTCCCTATCATACCAGTATTCTCTCAATTGGCGGGGAGCAGGTAACCAATGACCTCTCTATTATGCTGAAAACTCCTCTGGATGCGGCGGAAAAAATAA
>DRHE01000239.1 GCA_011049745.1 Spirochaetales bacterium
CTACTTTCAGAGGCAAAAATAACCATAATGTCCTATAATGTTCATAATCTCTTTGATGATGTGGACGATGGCAGCGAGTATGCTGAGTTCAAAAGAGAGAAGTCCATCTGGGGAACTGAGCAGTTTGAAAAGAAACTCAAACGGCTGGCTCAGGTAATTCGAAAGTGCTGCTTTAAGGGTGCGGATGTTATTGCCCTGCAGGAGGTGGAGAACCTTAATGCTCTCCGGCTGCTGCGGGAGCGCTATCTAAAGGGTATGGGCTACAATTATGTGGTTACCGCGCCCCAGGAGGGCGTTGCCGTGAGGGTGGCCCTGTTGAGCCGTCTCCCTATCCGGCAGGTACGCTGCCATAGCATGGCTGAATGGGAGGGAAACCCCCTGCGTAATATTCTGGAGGCGGAGCTTGAATATAAGGGAAATACTTTTTTTATTTTCAACAACCACTGGAAGTCAAAGTCCGGCGGCGTGCAGCCAACTGAGCAGGCCCGTTTGTATGCTGCTTCAGTAATTCTGCGGCGCATCAGATCCATTCTGGAAGAAAGGCCGGATGCGGATATAGTGATTCTTGGCGATCTTAATGAAAATGTCGAGGAATACCTGGAAGTGAGGAGTGGAGTGAGCCGCGGTGGTTATCAGACAGCCCTGATCCCTATGTCAGCACCATTTGAAGAAAGCTATGGCACCACCAGCATCTTTTTAGCAGACCGGCCTGAGGCTACCGGTATTTTTAACGGCAGGCTTGTACTCTATGAGCCCTGGTATGAGCTTGATATGCAGGAGCGGGGAAGCTACCTCTTTCAGGCAAGATGGCAGACCCCGGATCACATCCTGCTTTCCGCCGGCCTCTTTGACGGACAGGGGTTGGCATATCAGCCGGGGGATTTCAAAGTAGAAAGATCGGATTTTTTGCTTAAATGGGAATATTCAGATCATCTGCCGCTAATCATTATATTAAGAATTGCAGGGAATTGAGAGGGTTAAATGGAGTACAAGTCAAAAGAAGCCTATTATCAGCACTTAACCACGAGAGCAGCTCTGCCGGATGGTTTTCTCTGCTCTGCCCTGCAAATTGAGTTTATACCTGCAGAAAAACCAGGCAAAGCAAAAATGAACCTTTCCCTTATCCTTTTAGAAGAGGAGACAAGAAATTTCGGCGCCTGCTTTACCAGTAACAGTTTCCCCGGTGCTCCGGTGTTAATCGGCAGAAAGCGGCTCTCCGGAGAATCGATCAGGGGAGTGATGATCAATAATAAGATAGCCAATGTAGGGGTATCGGGAGGAGTGGATGATTCCCTGGGGCTGCTCGCTGAGCTGGCCGGCCATATTCCCTGTGCACCTGAAGCTCTACTCCCTGCCTCAACAGGAATAATCGGCTGGCGGCTGCCAGTAAAAGCCATGAGAGCGGTGCTTCCGGGGCTGGCAGCCGGCCTTAAGCCCGGTTCTATACTGCCGGTTGCCGAGGCTGTTATGACCACCGACACATTTGCCAAAATAAGAAAAATCAATGTGGGTTCAGGTAGCATATTAGGGATCGCCAAAGGCGCCGGTATGATCGAACCCAATCTGGCTACCATGCTGGTCTTTATTATGACCGATCTGCATGTTGAGCGTGAGGAGCTCAGGTCCATGCTCAGCCGCTGCGTGAGCCGAACCTTCAACCGCATTACTATTGATGGCGACCAGTCTACCAGTGATATGGCTCTTGTCTTAAGTTCCGGGCTCAAGGATCCGGTGGGAGCTAATAAATTTGAAGAGGCTCTCTTTTCTCTATGCAGTAAGCTCGCTGCTGATATCGTGCGCAGCGGCGAGGGCGTGGCACACGTCGTACACCTGAAGATAGTCAGTGAATTGCCTGAAGAGCTTGTTGTTGGGGCAGGGAAAAACCTGCTCAACTCTCCCCTGGTGAAAACAGCTGTTTACGGCAATGATCCTAATGTAGGCAGGATATTAAGTGCGCTTGGAGACTATCTGGGGAATAGCGGCGTAGCTATAGATACTAAAAATTTATCTGTGCATCTTGGGGGAATCGAGATCTATGCCAATGGTGGTTTCCGTCTTGACCGCAACAAGGAGGAAAAATTATCGTATTATTTAAAGGATTGCTCCTTTGATCCTGCGGTCAAGGGCTATCCGCAGCATGAGCGTTCAGTTGAGGTGGAAATATTTTTGGGAAAGGAAGGCAAGAGTTATGAATTTCTGGGGGCTGATCTCTCTTATGAATACATCAGGGAAAACGCGGAATACCGCAGTTAATTGGGGGTAAGCAGCAATGTCCGGAGAGGAAATTCCGGTTAACGCTCGCGATAGATAATTCTACCGCGAGTAAGGTCATATGGTGACAGTGCAACTTTAACACGATCCCCTGGTACAATTCTGATGTAGTGTTTGCGCATTTTCCCGCACAGATGAGCCAGAATGCGGTGACCGCTTTTAATTTCAACGCGAAACATGGTATTGGGCAGCGATTCTTTTACCACGCCCTCAACTTCAATCGCCTCTTCTTTTGCCAATATAAACTCCTCATATTTTAAAGATAGTATGGCAATAGCTATTTTTTGTCAACCAGTTGACAATTTTAGCTATTTAGTACAAATTGTTCTACTTAGAAAATTGAAGAGGCTTTGGGATCTATAGATGGATAATGATTTTATGATCAAGATAAAAAGCTTTCTGCTGGAGATGAAAGAGAGTATCCTGGCCAATCTTGCTTCGGAGAGCAATGAGTTCCGGGAACTGCTGGAGGATATGGAGCCAAAGGACCTGGCGGATATAGCTGCTGACGATTTTGACCGTAAAACCCTGGAGGCTTTAGGGGTCAAGGAAATGAACCGGTTAAGGGCAATTGAAGCCGCCCTGGGCAGACTGGAAAATGGCCATTTCGGGGTATGCCTGAGCTGCAGCAAGAAAATACCCCGGGAAAGGCTTGAAGCCATACCCTATGCTGTTCTCTGTATAGATTGTAAGTCCTCTGAAGAGTGGCGCAATCGTTAAAAAAGGTAATCGCCCCCTGTAGAATTCCGATAATTATAAGCGGATAGGGGGGTAAAAAGTGATAGCGGGTGTACGAGGAGTAACACCGATTGTATTTCCCAATCTTATACGGGTCCAGGGAACTAACAGCAGGATGTCTCTTCCTGTACAGCGGGTGCAGTTCGTTTATGCTAGATTCAAGCATATAAAAGGCGTGCCTTCAAAAGATGGAGGGATATCGGTCTTTAAATTGCGGGTGCTGGATAATCTGCTGGATAAAATGCTGGCTGTAAAAGGCTCATTGGCTATTGATGCTTATAAGATGAAAGATGTTAATCATGATAATATTGATGAGATTACACAGC
>DRHE01000240.1 GCA_011049745.1 Spirochaetales bacterium
ATCTTTACACCGCGCCCAATAAAACCCCTCATAAGTGGTGCCCGGGTGGCTTGAGGCAATCGGCCCATTCCACAGGTTGCCGCTATTCAACACGGCAAAGCGCCCGTAATCTTCATATTCCGCAGGCAGATTCCTGTAACTGTTGATATCAGGCAGCCTTACACTTAATTCCACTGTAAGAACCTTATTTTGACGCTTCATCGCATTCCTTTCATGCAACCCTAAATTCCGGGGAATCCAGTTGTTTTACACTATTAAATATAAATAAAATTTTAGAGAATCGCTATTCTATACTATGATGGCCTAAAGTCTTGTTATTTTAGCAAGATTTTTCACGCCGCAGCCTTTTCTAATTGATCTAAGGTAACAGTTTGGTATTTCATAATTGCCGAAGCTATTCTCTGTCCCTTCTTTGTGGATACATAGCGGTGAGATTTAGCCACTTTGCGGATAATACCATGCGCACGGAGCAATCTCAGTTTTCGGGTAACCCGTGCGGAGTCACGTCGCCTTTCATCGTCACTCGATATGACACCGGGAAAAAGATGTGGAAGGATATCTCGATTGCGGAATCCGTTGATGGAAAACTCCCCTCGAGTGATGGTTTTAAGTATAAGCTGATCTTCTTCTGACCAGGGCCTCAAGGCGCGTTCTCTACGGCCTTTCCAGAAAACTGTTTTGCAGACAGGGTCAATTATTTTCAGGATCGGGTCTTCCGTGTTGAGGGATGCCAACGCGTCGAGATAACGGTTATTGGAAGCCTGTGAAATGTGAGCCCGTCTGGGAAGATCGGCGACACCCTTTCGCATCTGTCTCCAGGCACGGGGTCCTTGAGGATTACCTTCCAGGGGTCTGAATACCTTGAACGGTTTCGGATCATTAAGGGTGGTCTCTACTCGCAAGATTTTCCCCCGTTTGTCGTACATCTTCACGGAATTAGCTCCTGCTCTGTGTTTCACTCGGATACCCTCTGGACGGCTTTTGTAATCGCTTACCAATTCCCCAGCAAAATTGCCGTGCAACTTCTTTCCCAGAAAGCGCATGACATCGGGACTGGAAAAGGTGGCAATTCCCGCCCGTACCAACTGAGGATAAATCTCCGAAAGAGCTCGGGAGGATTTGAACAAGAGGTCTGTGGCCCATTCGCTTTGATGTACGCTCCAGTAGTAGTCCACCGGATACTTATGAAAGATATCCTGGTGAACGGGATTGATTTTGGCGCCGATGTGCTGCAGGGCTTGAGTCCAGGCAAAACGCAGTTGCTCATCCATCAGGCTTTGAGCTCCCTGAAAATCATCCAGCCAGAGGAAACAGTTTTCCTCTCGCTTATACCTCATCCCACTTGCATCCAACTGTCGTGAGAGCCACTCCCGGCCGTTTAGACAGAGTTGGATGGGAAAGGGGAACCAGGTTTGGATACGAGCGCTCATGAACCCAAACACAGGATCGATCCAGTAATGGTACAGATGTAGACATTTCCTCTGCCTTCGTTCCAACACCAATTTCTTCTTCTCCCGATCCCTTTGAATAGCGTAACTAATACACGGCTCAACACAGCTTATAATGCAGATTAAGCCATCGGTAATCCCGTCCTGTTTCATGATCTTCCTGGCAATCAGTTCCTTGCGTGTCTGACTGGAAGCAAGATAGATTACCGGCCTGTTCAATTGGCGGGCCTCCTCCGTAGAAGCTTCTCTGAGAAGTTTAGTCGTTCTTTCCACATACGAGGTGAAATCCTTGAGCAGAACACCCATATCGTAGAGCAGGTTCATCATGCCCGCAGTGAAGGATATTGCTCGCAGCGTTCCCCGCAAGACCAATCGATCAAAGCCGCTCAACACACCAATGACTTTTTTCTGATATTTCTGTATAAATTGATTCATGGAGTCCTCCTGAGGGTTTTTGTTGGCACAAAACATTTATACCTCAAGAGTGACTCCATTTCTATTGATTTGTTTGCTTCAATGTCGCCCCCTACCAGGAGTTTTCCACATGCTGATTGCGGAAGGTCATTAGAAACCTGGAGCAAAAAGCTTGTGGGAAACTCATACCGCCCTTCCTATGAGTCCTTTTTGGTTGCGGCCTTAGGCTGCGATATGTTATAATAAATATAATAAAGTGAAAGGATATTATGAGCACTCATATTTTGGAGAAAAAGTTCGGCAGTATCGGCGCGAAAATAGATTTCGAAAATCCGGATTTCCGTAGGAGTTATCAAGCCTATCAAGACCGCTTAAAGCTTTCCAGGGAAAATCAGAAAAAATATCCGGCCCGCAGTTTATCTTCAAAGGATATAGCTATTCCACTTGATCTATCAGTAGATATTGTAAAAAGGGGCAGGGATGAGGTTTTTATTATTGATACTATAGAAAACAAGAATATGGATGTATCGGTTATTGATTTAAGAACAGATATAAGGCATCTGCTTCTTATGATCAAGGATTTGACTCCAAAGCATCTAAGGAATAAATCCAAACCCTATATTACCAAATATCTTTGCGGTCATGATGAAAGGCATTGGTTTGTAGCGGCTGTTCCCGAAGACGCACATGTAAAAAGCGTAGCAGAAGCAATGGCTGCGCTTAAACCCGAACTTGCAGTTCAATCCCAGGCAAAGAAGGGTGTTAAAAAGAAAAACAGGAATAAGCGCAAAAACAAGGCTTACATTCGCCAGGGTGAATGGTTTTTTGTGCCTGTTGATATAGATTCGGAGGATTACCCTATCTATAAGAATGAACCTCTTTCCAGAGGCAGGGGTTCAAAACCCCATTTTTGTGAAGAGCTTTTCAGAAAGGGAGGAACCGTTGTCTATACCAGCGGTGTTTATGCTCCGGACGGCTTGACCCAGGAGGAATATGAAGAATACAGAAAAGAGCATCCCGATCATTTTGGCAGCCGTATTCCCTGGAAAAAAATGGTAAGAGATCCTGAAGCCTATGCAAGGGGAAAGGTGCGGCATACCGACCACAAAACCATTTCTTTGAATGGTTGGCACCGGATTGTTTTTAATACTGAAAATAAAGCCTTTGCTGCGAAAACTGTTGTTTTTTTAGATTGATAACGGCTGCTGGAATTTTGTACCCTTAAAGAATATTTCCAAGAAAGTTGAATGCATTTAGTTTAGATGCAGGGCATCACCCGCAGGGGTGGGGAATATAGTTACCCCGGACAAGGGGTTTTCCTGACCGCTTCCATAAGCTGTTTATTAGCAAGCTGTTTTCCGCAGCCGGCGCCGTAACCAGCACAACATTCAGCAACTTTCACCGGAAAATGCACTACAATAGGATTACAATGATCTGATTAGACTATTTACTCCCCATGGGTTTATTATAAGTTCTCCCATTAGTCTGCTGAAAGTTCTCTATTAATGATACTCACAACTTCTTTAAGTATAAATCGTAATTGAGGAATTGAATATTCAGCATTAGATGGGATTGCTAATCTATGATGGGTACAAGTCATAAATTGATGTTTCGTTCCGGAGTACGGTCCATCAAATCCTATTTTCCGAAGCTTTTTTTATAAAATCCCTCCGCTTACAAGGTTTCCAGCGGCTCACGAATAATCTCTTGATTTAAATTAATACCTTTTATTATAGGAAGCTCATGATCCTTCTTTAGACCCATTAAGACCCAATCTTCTAAAGTAGAATGAAGCTCCTCTTCACATTCTGCCAGGGTTTTTCCTAAGGCAATCACACCAATACATATAGGTATTTTTCCTGCATAGGTCTCATCATCCAATCTTTCATATACTGCCTGAGCCAACGCTTTATTAATATAATCACTTAGAATATACTCAGCCACTGCATTCTCCTGAATAATAATATACCTTGTAACCGCTTTTTCATCATAATGACCCATTAGGGGGAATCCTATGCTATTTTTCTTTACGTTGACCTCACGGGGGAAAATAAATGATGAAAATGATCCTTACTTCTTCAGTAAATCAAGGATTTGTACTATATTTTAAATATGAAAACCGCAAAACATAGTGCTATCAAAGCCATTCGGACTCTCCCTGATGATTCAAGCTATGAAGATATTATGGAGAGGCTCTATTTTATGCAAAAAGTTGAAGCAGGGCTGAAAGATGTTGAAGAAGGAAGAGTAATAACGCATGAGGAAGTAAAAAAGCGACTTTCTAAATGGCTGAAGTAAAAATCGTATGGTCTGAAGAAGCCTTAAAAGATATTGAAGAAATTATATCATTCATTTCAAAAGATTCAAAACTCTATGCGGTAAATTTTGCTTCTAAAATTATAAGTGCTGTTGAAACATTGAGGGCGTTCCCTGAAATTGGAAGAATTGTACCTGAATATGCTGATCCCAAGATTAGAGAAATTATATACCAGGAATTATAGGATTGTTTATCAAATTGAAGAGAGAGCAGTTGAAATTATTACCGTGTCTCATGGCAGTATATGAAAGATTGGATGATGAGACCTATGCAGGAAAAATACCTATATGTATTGGTGTGATTGCCTTAGGAAAAACCCTGGCAG
>DRHE01000241.1 GCA_011049745.1 Spirochaetales bacterium
ATTGAGGGGCTGTACATGAGCAGCTCAAATTCCATGGGTTTGCCCGTCTTATTATTGACCAGCTTTCTTTCCCTTATTTCCCAGCCCGCCTTCTTTAGCAGTCTTAAGGCGCTTCGAACTTGACTGCGAATATTACCTGATCCATCGGTTACCGGAGGCTGATATTCCTTGGTGAATACTTCATCGGGAATCCTGCCTTGCAGGGGCTCTAAAATCTCAAGCTCCTCTTTGCCCGGCAGACCTGTAGCCGCGTACTTTGTATTCTGAAAATAACTGCGTGTGCGTATATATTGATTATAGAATAGATTCTTGTTCATCCACTCGAAATCCAGAGCATAGTTTAAAGCCATACGAACCCGTCTATCGGTAAAGATCGGGCGCTGTATATTAAAGACAAAGGCCTGCATCCCTCGCGGGATATCGTGTTTTATCTCTTCTTTGATAATGTAGCCCGAATTAAAAGCAGGCCCGGTATATAGGGTTGCCCAGGTCTTGGATATATTTTCCTCCCTTAGATCATACTCGCCGGCCTTGAAGGCTTGGAAAGCGACTGTCTGGTCGCGATAGTAATCGTAACGGATATAATCAAAGTTCAACCGCCCTTTGTTAACCGGGATATCCATGGCCCAGTAATCCTTTAACCTTTCATACAAAACGTATTGACCTATCTTGTAATCCTTTACCGTATAGGCGCCGCTGCCCAGAGGTATTTCTGTGAGCGGTTTGGTAAAATCCCTGGATTCCCAGTAATGGCTGGGCAGAATAGTCAATGAACCCAGGGAGATCAGCATCTCCTTATCGCCCTCCTTGAGGCTGAACTTCACCCTGTATTTGTCAAGTGCTTCCACCCCGGCAACGTTTTTATAGTACTGCTTGAATTGAGGCACACCCTGGTCTACAAACTTGTTAAAGGAGAAGACAACATCCGCAGCGGTGATCGCTTTGCCGTCCTGATGTTTTGCCCTGGGATTAATGTGAAAAATAATCCACTTAAAGTCTTCAGGATATTCCAGTTTTTTTGCGATCAGACCGTAATAGACCTCAACCTCGTCATCGGAAGCAACCAGCAGTGTGTCGTAAAAAGATTCGCTGGCAGCCGCGGAAATCCCGCGCTGGGCAAAGCGGTGGAAATTGTCGTATGTGCCTATGGAATTTAGGATTAAGGTGCCGCCTTTTGGCGCATCCGGGTTGACATAATCGAAATGGGTAAAACCCTCGGGGTATTTGGGCTCACCCCGCAGGGTAATAGCATGGGATACGATGATCCGAGGCCCCGCCCATGATAGTATGCCACACAATAGTAATACTATTATGAATATAATTCGCTTTTTCCCAACGCAGCATACAGCCGCAACCGAAGTTCTAAGAGCAGAAGTCCAAAATAATATATTCGGGCGCTGGACTTGATTATTTTTTGCGCTTAGCACACAAAATTTTAAAGGTAATAGCATATTCCCTCCCAATTATTATAATAGTCAAACTTATTGATCTTGTAAATTAATCATTATTTTCTTCGTTTTCTTCGGCAAGCAGAAATTCAAACTCCTCCTGTGAAACCATATCTTCTTCTATAGTTTCCGATTGATCAGTATCATGGATGATTCCCCTTATCTCCGACGCCAGCTTGTGTTGATTATCCTTAATACTGTTAAATCTATCAGAGAAGGCTGCCAGGTGTTCAGCCACAGGTATATTCCCCAGGGTTATCTCCTCCAGCAATGCAGCGAAATCACTGCTTAACGTTTCCAGGTTTTTGAGGTGCCCCAAACGATCAATCAGTAAAACCCTTTGCTTAATCAGCTCAAATACCTTCTCAATTGAGCCTTCCAGGAAAAAAATATCTTCCACCAACTTATCTAAGAAGAGGTCATTATCCAAAGACAATCTGACTCCTGATGATAAACCTTTAAGGATCAGGGTGAGAAAAAATATATTATCACCGAAATTGATCTGCTTTTCCATAACCTCTTTCTCAATTTTCGGATTATAGCATACTTCCCTTGACACTAAGAGCTCAATGTGTTAACTTCTCTTCCACCTCTTTATCCATTATAAATGATGGATCAAAATGGCCACAAGGAGGAGCAAGTGAGGAAATACGAAGGTATATTCATCTTCCAGCCGGAAGATAGCCTCTTTACCAAAGGTAAAGAAATTGTAACAAGCGAATTTGAGAAAGCCGGTATCAAGGTAAACAAAGAAAAAGATATGGGCAATCGCGAATTAGCCTATGAAATCAAGGATCAGCAGAGGGGACATTACATGTTCTATGCCCTGGATGCAGAGCCTGAAAGTCTAATCCCTTTAAGAAAATCACTAAAACTCAAGACCGAAGTGCTCAAGCACATGATTTTCCGCGGAGACGAGTAGAGTCATGACAGACCTTAATCAAGTAGTACTGGTGGGACGCCTCACCAGGGATGCCGAGCTTAAATATACCAACAGCGGCTTTGCCATTCTAAAATTTTCTCTCGCTGTAAACAGGAGTGTTAAAAAGGATGAGAGCTGGCAGGATGAAGTAAGCTTTTTTAATGCAGTTATTTTCGGTAAAAGGGCAGAGTCATTAGCACAATACATGCTCAAAGGCAAACAAATCGGCATTGCCGGAGAACTGAAGCAGGATAGGTGGGAGCAGGATGGACAATCCCGCAGCCGGGTGGAGATTGTTGTAAACAATCTCCAGTTTCTCGGAAGTAAAGGCAGCGGCTCACCTCAAGGCTCTTATACCCCAACAGAGTCACCGGCCGGCAATCAGGTTGACGCAGCCCCAATGGCGGACGATTTTAACGACGATATTCCCTTTTAGCAGCGCAGGAGGAAACAGGCATGTCAGATGAAGTTAAATCTGTACCGGAAGAACAAATAGTGAACGAAGTGAATACGGAAGTCAAAGAAGCAAGACCTGTAGATATCCAGAGAGATAACAGGAACGGCCAAAGAAATGATAGACCCCAGGCAAGAGGCCCTTATCGACCCTATTATAAAAGGCGGAAAGTTTGCAAATTCTGCATAAAGAAAGCAACTATCAACTATCGCGATGGTGTTGCTTTAAAGCGTTTTACCACGGAAAGAGGCAAAATACTGCCGCGCCGGATAACCGGAACCTGTGCTAAACATCAGCGCCAGCTAGCCACAGCTATTAAACGGGCGCGCGCCCTGGCCCTATTGCCCTATGTAGCAAAGTGAGGGCTTTAGAATAGAGACCAATGCTCCAGGATATTTTCAAACAATCATGGCTTAAAGGGCCATGGTTCGAGACATTGCTGCTTACACTTGTCTCAGTATTACTCTATAATATTGGAATAGCTTTCCTGCTATTTCTGATTCCGCTGCAGGTAATCTTTATTCGCCGCGGTGATAGTTTTTTTGTCACTGGCATGGTAATATGCTTCTTCCTTATTCTTTTCTATAAGCTCATAATCCTGGCCGTAAATTCAGCCTTTGCTGTTGCCGGACCCTTTATGCTCATAGAATTCTTTTCCATAACCCTGCTCTTTGGCGGCCTGGTGCTCCTGAATCTGGTAAAATTACCAGCCGTCTCTTCCGTATTGAAACTCCTCGCTGCTGCTGCAGCTACCTGGATACTGTCAATTCCGCTGATCCTTTTTCTGCGGGCAAATGAGAATTTTATCACTGTTATCGGTGAGCTTTTTACCAATATCGCCCTCTTCCTGAACACCAACCTATCAGCTTCCGAGTCAATCAATTTAAGCTACAACCAGCCTGTTATCGATGGCAAGTCATTGCTTATGATCACCAGGGAATTTTTCTTGCGGAGTTATCTCTTTGACTACTTCATCCTCCTCCTCTTCTCCTGGCGTAGCGGCACTATACTCGGGTTAAGATCCCTTAGGGCAAAAGCGAATACTACGGCACTGAAAAATTTCCGGATGCCTGATGTATATATCTGGCCCCTGATCCTGGGCCTTGCCGGTGTTCTGGTGAACAATTTTCGCAGCTTGGGATTTCTCGGGTTTCTATTCTGGAATACCGCTTTAATCATGCTCTTCCTTTTCGGTCTGACAGGGTTCGGCATAATACGCTTTCTTTTTGAAAAATTCAGGCTGACCAGACCATTAAGGTTTTTATTTGCTTTTTCTTTAGTCATTCTCATTATGACTCCGCGGGTAGGAATCGTTTTTTTACTGCTGATTCC
>DRHE01000242.1 GCA_011049745.1 Spirochaetales bacterium
TACGATGCGGGCTGAGAGAGGTATGGTTTTGCCTTTAAGCCCCTTGGGGTAGCCGTTGCCGTCCCAGTATTCATGGTGGTAATAGGCAATCTCCTTGCCTATTGTAAGAAAAGATTCTTTTGTTATATGGCTATCCGCTTCACTCAGGGCATCGCCCCCGAATTTGGTGTGATCCTTTATACGTTTAAATTCATTAGGATCAAGCTTGCCGGGTTTTGTAAGAATAGAATCCTCTATACCGACCTTACCCACATCATGGAGTATGGAAGAGAGGCAGAGATCTTCAATGTACTCATCACTGATATAATTGCGGTATTGGGGAAGCTCGGCCAGAGCTGTGGCCACCACCCTGGTGTATTCCCTGATACGCTCCAGATGCTTGCCGGTATTTTTGTCACGGTATTCAGTGAGGCGGGCGAACCCCAGAATAGCCGCAGATTGGGTCTGTTTGAGCTGATCAAAAGATTCGGCAAGCTTCCGCTCCAGTTTTACCCGTTCGGTAAGATCCTTTTCCATAATTGAGTAGGCAATAGTCTCTCCCTCTGAATTGGTCAGGGCAGAGTAAGAGGCAAAGGTAAAACGGATAGTAGTATCTTTGCACTGCCGGGGAATATCAGTTTCCATGTAGCGGCCATTGTTCTCATCTACCAGCTTGATAATCGCTTCTATTGACCGGTGTTTTTTATCCGGACGGATTATATCATCAAAATTCCTGCCAACGACTTCCTCCCAGGTGTAACCATAAAGTTTTTCAGCAGCGTAGTTCCAGTTTAAAATATTACCTAATGGATCCACAATAATCATTGCTGAAAGAATGGAGCCAAGAAGCATCAGGTAATTACGTTCTGATATATGCAGTCTCTGCTCCAGGTTATGAACGTAGCTTACATCCCTTAAATGGGTACAGTAGCCTGTTGCCACTCCATCTTCATTCTCAATCAGCCAGGATGAATCCAGCACCCTTTTAACTTCTTTATCTGTGGTAAAGAGATGGGTTTCCAGGTTGTAAATTGATTTTGCCTGCAGCAGACGAATGACCTTATCTTCCAATTCATCCTGATTAACGTAAGAAGAGGCAATATCCTCCGTATTCTCAATACCTTCAGTGAGATGGAGGAGTTTGAGAAAGGCCGGGTTGCAGGAGAGGATTTTCCCCTTAAAGTCTGCTGTGTATAGGGGATCACCGATATTGTTGAAGAGAAGCTCATATTTTTCTCTAGAAGTGAATTTCTCTTCCGGTGTCAGTTGGTAAGGATTGACCCGCAGCAGGAAGTATCGACCTAAAACGTTTTCTACGGGGTAACTTTCCAGCAGAAAGGTGTGTGAAACCCCTTTCTGATCAGGCACCTCAATGGTTAGCTTGTTCTCTTTACCATCTTCTATTTGTATGGTGCGCAGTAGCTCCTTTTCCTGTGAAAAGATATCAATAGAGCGCAGGCCCATCATGCGTAGAAAAACTTCATTGAAGAAAATGATCTCTTTTTTTGGGTTTAGAATGAGGAAACCGTCTGAGGTTTCCTCAATAACCTTGATCATTAACTCATTGAAGAAATCCATATTTGTCGGCTGCTAGTTTAGCGGAAGAGCTCCCCAATTTCTTTTTTATAGATTTCACTGATTACATTGCGCCTCATTTTAAGAGAGTGGGTCAGCTCTCTTCCGACCTCAAAGGGTTTGGCCAGCACTTTTAAGCGGAAGATTCTTTCAAAGCGTTTGAAACCTTTACGTATATTAACATATGAGTCTATCTCATCCTGAAGCAGCTCTCTTATCTCCGGTACATCCGCAAGATCTTCTTTGGCCAGGTGGGGTATATTAAGGCTGGTTGCATATTGTTCCAGATTCTCCAGGGAGGGGACTACCAGAACAGCCAGAAATTTCTGGTCCTGTCCCACAACTATTACCTGATCCACATATTCGGATTGCCTGATAGCCTGTTCAATAGGTTCGGGCTCGATATTTTCACCACCCAGAAGAACAATTGTGTCTTTTGCCCTGCCGGTAATGGCAATCTCATTGTTATGAGTCAGCATAACCAGGTCTCCCGTATTGAGCCAGCCATCCTCAGAGAGAACTTTTGCGGTTTCTTCCGGGTTATGGTAGTAACCGCTCATTACCTGCTCACCGCGCACGTAGAGTACTCCCATTTCTCCGGGCGGCAGTAAAGTGTTATGTTCATCCAGGACCCTGACCTCGGTGTCACGAAGCGGCGGGCCCACAGTGCCGGGAACCGGTGCTTTCTGAATGCGTGCAGCAATTACGGGCGCTGTTTCGGTAAGGCCATAGCCTTCAAGCACCAGAACACCGATAGAGCAATAGAACTTATCCACCTGCGGCGGGAGCGCTCCTCCTCCGGATATGCCGGCTACAAATTTACCGCCAAGTTTTTTCTTTATTTTGCTGAAAACCAGCAGAGCGCCAAGCAGATTAAAGGGAGTAAGCAGGATGAGGGGGATTATACTGATGGTAATATCGAGCCAGCGGATGCTTTTACGGAATTGCGGCAGCAGCCCGCGGAATCTGTTTAATAGCGCTGAATGGGCTGCGCCTACAGCCACGAAGAAATAGAAGAGCTTCTTTTTGATTCCGCCTTCACTATTTATTTTACGGTAAATACCGCTGCGCACCGCCTCCCATATGCGCGGAACAGAGGCCATCCAGGTGGGGTGCACAGCCGCCATATCGCCCAGCATAATAGAGCCCACTGGTTTGGAGTAAGCTAACGCGGAAGCTGTGCCAATGGCAACATACTGCATAATGCGTTCAAAGGAGTGCCATACCGGCAGAACCGCCAGCCAGATATCACCTGCAGTAACGGCAATAATTTCAGGTATTCTTTCGATCTGGTATAGGAAGTTGCGGTGAGAGAGCATAACTCCTTTAGGCTCCCCGGTGGTGCCTGAGGTATAAATAATGGTAGCCAGATCATCACCTTCGCCCAGCTTGAATTCCCGTTCAGCAAAATCCGGGTCCCTGGCAATCTTCTCATCGCCCATGTCCATAATTTCCTGGAAGGTGAGTATTTTCACTCCATCCTTTTTACCCTCTTTTTTTCGGAATTTTTCATCCAGTACAACAATTGTTTTTAAAAGGGGCAGCTCCTTTTTTACACTGAGTATCTTCTTGAGCTGTACACTGTCTTCAACCATGGTAATCGAACAGTCCGAATGTTTCAGGATGTGCTTCAGTTCATCGGCCGTGGAATCACTGCCTCTGGGCACATCTATCGCGCCGATTCCCAGAATTGCCAGATCTGAAATAAGCCATTCTTTCCTGTTTTCAGATATCAGTCCCAGGTGGTCTCCTCTTTTTACACCATAGGCTAAA
>DRHE01000243.1 GCA_011049745.1 Spirochaetales bacterium
GCAATCTCCTTCAGGAAATCGATGCCGGATAGCACTCCCGGCAGCTTCTCTCCCTCAACACGCAGGTTTCTGCTCTTCCAGGCGCCCATAGCCAGAAGCACGGCGTGATAATCACGGCGAAGGTCGGCAAGCTCTAAATTATCTCCCAGGCGCAGGCCGTTCTTAAGCTCTACACCCAGTTTTAATATGGTGTTGATTTCCAGATCAAGGGTTGCCTGGGGCAGCCGGTAGTCAGGTATGCCGTAACGCAGCATACCACCTGTCTTTTGCTCCGCCTCAAAGATGGTAACCGCAACCCCCTGCTGCACCAGGTAGTAGGCTGCCGAAAGTCCGGCGGGTCCCCCTCCCACAACAGCAACCCGTTTGCCATTCTTAAGGGCTAGAACAGGATCAAAACCACTGTCAGAGAAAAGATCGAGATCCGCCACGTAACGCTTAAGCCAGTCAATTCCCACCGCTTCGTCAACCAGGTTTCGCCTGCAGGCATCCTCGCAAGGCCGGGGACACACCCGTCCGCAGACTGACGGCAGGGGATTATCCTTCTTGATCAGCTCCAGGGCCTCACGGAATTTTTTATTGGCTATGAGCCCGATATAGCCCTGTACATCGATATTGGAGGGACAGGTCAGGGTACAAGGGGGCTTGCAGTCCCCATAATGGTTGGAGAGCAGCAGCTCCAGCGCCATTTTACGGGCGCTGCGGATATCAGCGCTGTCAGTGGTAATACGCATTCCCGGAAGCACTTTAGTGGCACAGGCCGGGACAAAACCTCTTGCGCCCTCAACTCTTACAATACAAACCCAGCAGGAGCCATAAGCTTCAAGGCGCGGATCGTGGCAGAGGGTGGGAATATCTATGGAGTGCTCCTCAGCAACCTCAAGAATAGTTGCCCCTGGTGTTACTAAAAGTTTCTTTCTATTGAGCTCAATATTTATCAAGGTGGTGGCTGAAGAATTATTCAACATTACTCTCCTGTGGTTATCTCAATTGCTTGAACTCTGCACGCCTCAAAACAGAGACCGCACTTGACGCATAATTCCTGATCTATGGTATGGACCTTTTTTCTCTCACCCTCTATTGCTTTGGTGGGACAGACCCGGACACACAAAGTGCAGCCTGTACATTTATCTGCCACAACCCAGTATTTAATGAGCGCTTTACACTGCAGCGCGGGGCAGCGTTTATTCTTTATATGCTCCTCATACTCACTGCGGAAATACTTCAGGGTAGTCAGCACCGGATTGGGCGCGGTTTGCCCCAGGGCGCAGAGCGAGGATACTTTAATCTTAGCGGCCAGCTCCTCAAGCCATTCAAGATCCGCTATCTCTCCCAAGCCGCTTGTTATACGCTCCAATATCTCCAGCATCCTCCTGGTGCCCACCCGGCAGAAGGTGCATTTGCCGCAGGATTCGTTCTGGGTGAATCTTAAAAAATAAGCTGCCACATCAACCATGCAGGTGGATTCATCCATAACCACCATGCCGCCAGAGCCCATAATGGCTCCGGTGGCAGTAAGGGAATCATAATCCACCTGAACATCCAAGAGGCTTTCCGGGATACAGCCGCCTGAGGGCCCGCCGAGCTGAACTGCCTTGAACTTTTTGTCCGCTAAAATGCCGCCGCCGATATCAAATATAACTTTCCGCAAAGTTGCACCCATGGGCACTTCAACCATGCCGCCGCGCTTTATCTTGCCGGCCAGGGCAAAGACCTTGGTGCCCTTACTTTTTTCAGTTCCTACCTGGGCATATCGCTCGCCTCCCATACGAATAATGGGCGGTATATTAGCCAGGGTTTCCACATTATTAATATTAGTGGGCGCATCCCAGAGACCTCGCTCTGCCGGAAAGGGCGGCCTGATCCGGGGCATTCCCCTTTTCCCTTCTACAGAGGCCATTAACGCCGTCTCTTCACCACAGACAAAGGCCCCGGCCCCCTCTTTAAGATGCACCTGAAAGGAAAAATCGCTTCCCAGGATATTGTTGCCGAGAAAACCCTTCTCATCAGCCTGGCTCATGGCAATACCGAGACGTCTAATGGCAAGAGGATATTCAGCCCGTACATAGATGTAGCCCTCATCCGCGCCAATAGCATAGGCGCCGATTGCCATACCCTCCAGCACCGCATGGGGATCCCCTTCCAGCACGGAACGGTCCATAAAAGCGCCGGGGTCGCCCTCATCGGCATTGCATATCAGGTACTTTTTTTTACCTGGAGCAGCGGCTGCAAAGCCCCACTTCAAACCGGTCGGAAAACCGGCGCCGCCGCGGCCCCGCAACCCGGACTTTTTGATTTCATCGACAACATCCTGCTTGCTCATTTCCTGCACAGCACTGCGCAGGGCTGAATAGCCCTCTACTGCCAAATAATCATCTATAGACTCCGGATCAATTACCCCGCAGTTGGCCAGTACTATTTTCTTCTGATAAGCCAGGTAACTGTACTCTTCAGGAATAAAGTGCTCTTCTACCGGGGCTTTACCGGCAAGATGAGCAGCCAGCACCTGTTTTGCCCCCTGCTCATCGAGGTCGCCATACAGGAAATGTTCGCCGTTATCCAGGCGCACCTCCATTAAGGGTTCACGGTGACAGGCACCGATACAACCGGTAGAGATTACCGGGATCTTCAAACCCCTCGCTTTTATCTCAGTACTCAAAGCATCATGTATTACCCTGGCCCCGGCAGCTATGCCGCAGGAGCCCAGACCTACTAAAACTTCCCGCACCATTATTTATAC
>DRHE01000244.1 GCA_011049745.1 Spirochaetales bacterium
GATCAAGGGTGGGGCCATTCCCAGAGAGTATATTCCCGCCTGTGACAAAGGATTCAAGAACGCCCTTGCAAAGGGCAACCTTATTGGCTTTCCGATTATCGGTATAAAAGTTACTATTAACGACGGCAGTTCCCATTCTGTGGATTCCTCTGATCTGGCCTTTCAGATGGCCGCTATCGGTGCTTTCAAAGAGGTCTATAACCGGGCAAAACCGGTAATTCTGGAACCGGTTATGCAAGTTGTGGTTGAAGGCCCCACTGAATATCAAGGCAATATTTATACAAGCATCAATCAACGGCGTGGAATAATCGAAAGTACAACTGAGGACGGCAACGGCTGCAAGGTAGAAGCGACAGTTCCCTTAAGCGAAATGTTTGGCTACTCAACTGTGCTCCGCTCACTCACTCAGGGAAAAGCGGAATTTACCATGGAATTTACCCGCTACAGCCCCTTGCCTGCCGGTCTTGCAGAAAAGCTGATAGAGGAGCGACAGAAAAAATAGAAAACAGGAGTATTCAGATGGTAAGAAAAGAATTAAATAAGCACAGCCCTTTAAGAATATTCGAGCAGTCTACTCGCGGCGGACTCGGCGTCGGCAATATAGGTATAATTACAGCAAAAAAGGGAGTCGGGAAAACTGCCTGTTTAGTCCATATTGCCACAGATAAGCTCTTTAGCGGCCGGCAGGTTATCCACGTTTCCTTTGCTGCTGATACCTGCCATATTGTTTCCTGGTATGAGGATATCTTTTCTGAAATAGCAAGACGCTTTAACCTGGACTCTGCCATGGAGGTCCACCAGGAAATCATTAAGCATAGAATTATTATGAATTTCAACCAGGAGGGCATCCAGCTTTCCCGGGTATTGAAAAGTGTCGAATCAATGGTCAGAGATGGTAATTTTTCCGCTGATACAATTATTGTAGATGGTTATGATTTCACCAAAATAACAGCTGAACAACTCAGTGAAGTAAAAAAGTTTGCTGAAAGCTATAATCTGGCAATCTGGTTCAGCGTAACTCTTAACGAGGGAAAAAAAGAAAAAGTATATGATCAGCAGGGAATGCCGCTGCTGCTCAAAGGTCTGACTGAGGAAGTTGCAATTATAGTGTGTCTGATCCCTGAGCAAGACCATATTCGCCTGAAGCTGGTTAAAGATCATGACTCTCTTGTATTAGATGACCTGCACCTCAAACTGGATACCAGGACACTGCTTATTGTCCGGGAGAATAGTTAATTCACACCTTCAGCCAGAGGGTCTGATAAGGCCCCACGGGTATCTCAATTTCGTCGCTGCCTTTGTTCCTGCTTACGGGAACAGTATTGCCCGATATCACATCAATGGCTGAATCCGGAGCGGCTGAGGATAATAGTGAAACAGGGCCGGTAAATAAACACTTTCGGTCACCGGTATTATGGATACAGAGCAATCTCTGCTTTTTATCCCGGGAAACGCGCAGCAGTGAAAATAGAGCTTTTTCCCCTTCAAGCAGCCGTTGCTCGGCAAAGGGATTGAAAGCAGGATTTGCTCTCCTGGCTTTCAGTAATGACAGATAACCCTCAAAGATAACCGCCTGCAGCGACCCGGAGCGGGATAATTTAGTTTCAATTGCCGCTAAATCAAATTTCCTCCGGTTTATCGATCGTTTCATGCCTGTCTGCTCAACACCGGCTCTGAAGTTTTCTGTTCCCAGTATACTATGTACATAGATTCCCGGCACCCCGGAGAGGGCAAGCATAACCGCCTGTGAGGTTAGAAATTTAGCTGCCTTTATCCTTATCTCTTCCTCCGGATGGGCGATCGCATTCAGGTAGCTGATATTCAGTTCATAGGGAATCTCACCATCCGGAGTGGCTTTATAAGAAACGTAACCGCCGTGCTCCGAGGCAAGGCTGCCCAGACCGGCTAACTCATCATTTGACAATATACCATGAGCAGGAAGCACTCCTATACCGTCATGAGAGGCCAGGAAGTTGAAAAAGGTAATATTCCCAGCCAGCTCCCCTAACCCTGACGCCCAATCACTTAAATGCCGGGCATCACCCCGGCGGAAGGCATCCAGCACCAGGGGCGGCAGGGGAAACTGGTAGACAAGCTGGGCTTCATTATATCCGTTGCCGAAATAAGATATATTATCCTCATGAGGCACATTGGTTTCGGTAATGATCATTACCCAGGGGGCCACAACATTGAAAACAGCGCGAAAGAGCTGTACAACCTTATGGGTCTGTTCAAGATGTATGCAGCTGGTGCCGATTGTCTTCCATAAATATGCTATTGCATCGAGCCGTATCCAGTGTGCGCCTCTTTCCGTATATTCCAGCAGAATATCGATTATTTCCAGCAGCAGGCCGGGATTACCATAATTAAGATCAATCTGGTCGGGGCTGAAGGTTGTCCAGAGATTTTTCTTGCCTGCGGCTGTATCGAAAGAGCTTAACAGCGGCAGGGCCCTGGGACGGAAGACCCGGGAAAGGTCTTCCCCTTCAGCTACGGTAATGAAATAATCCCGGTAGCGTCTGTTGCCCTTCAGGAACTCTTTAAACCAGAGACTCTGGGCTGATACATGGTTGCATACCAGGTCAAACATCAGCCGGAAATCTCTGCCTATCCTTTGCACGTCACTCCAGTCGCCCCACTCCGGATTCACCTGGCGGTAATCAATAACGGAAAAACCGTCATCCGAGGAATAGGGGGAAAAGGGCAGAATATGGACACCCGAGACAATACCCTTAAGATGGCGGGAAAGAAAATCACCAAGAGAATTTATGGGCGCTTTACCCTCTTCCCGGAATTGATCACCATAGGTAATCAGAATGGCATCCTGCTCATCAATTGGCAGAGATGTTCCGACATCTTCAGTCTGGTCCCGGGCAAATTGGGGTCTTTCTATCCTTTTTCTGTATTCCGCCATCAGCCTGCTTAGACGGTCATAGGTCTTTGCGCCCGATGCGGTACCATATAGATCCAGTAAATATTCCCTGATAATCCCATTCATAATATTGAGTGTAAAATAAAAGACTGCATACTGGCAAGGGTGAATTTAATTATCGATTGTACTTCTTTAGTAGATAGCTTGAAAATATTCTTAAAAGTAATATTCTCTCTATATGTCAGATCTCTATATTTTCCATCACCATCTCTTAACCGGCGGGGTTACCAGTGTTATCCTGAAAAGTGTTGACGCCCTGAAAAGCTATCTGCCCGAGATTACCAGAATATACCTGGTTACCGGAAAAAAAATTAATTTCAATAATTTGACCTTGAGCCCGGAGGTTGAGGTTAAGGTGCTGCCGGAAATCGATTACTTTGAAGGGCAAAAATTATCCGGCCGGGACAGCCCCACGGCGAGCAGCTCTCTTGCCAACCGCTTGATAAGGGAATTCGCTTCAGATAATGCAATATGGTGGATACATAACTACCACCTTGGCAAAAACCCCCTCTTTACCAGGGCGCTGCTGGAGATCATCCATGGTACCTATGGCGATATACACCAAAAGATAGTTTTACAGATTCATGATTTTCCCGAATGCGGCCGCTATGAGAACCTGGCCCTTTTAGAGAGTATAGTTAAAAGCCCCCTCTATCCGCTGAGCCCGGATGTTCAGTATGTTGTTCTGAATGAGAGGGATTACGATATTTTGATCACTTCCGGAGTTCCGCAGGAATCTCTGACCCTTTTAGAAAATCCAATCTCACCCTATACCCCGCCCCGTACGAATAGCAGCGAAAAAAAGAAGACAAAAGAGAGTCTTGCTGCCGCTTTCGGCGCCTCCTTCCCCTCTTTCATCACTGATGCGCCTTTAATTATCTATCCTATTCGCACAATACGCCGCAAGAATGTTATGGAGGCCGGGCTTATTGCCCGTTTGCTGGAAGAACCGGTAAATCTGATTGCCAGCCTGCCCGGGGTTTCCGGAAGTGAGATTGCTTATTCCAATTTAATCCAAAAATGCTTTGAACAAGGGTTGATACCCGGTCTATGGGGAATAGGTGAAAAGCTGGAGGCCGCAGGTTTAAGCTTTGAAAAACTTATCGAAGCCGGTGACTTGATAATATCCACTTCTGTGCAGGAGGGTTTCGGCTACCTCTTCATTAATGCCCTGCAGTGGCAGCGCCCGCTTCTGGCCCGCGATCTTGATATTCTTAAGGGTACAAAAGATCTTTTTTCAACTTTTCCCTCTCATTTCTACTCAAGGGTAGACTGTCCCCTGCCTGAAAGCGAGCGAAAAATCTTAATAGCGAGCTACAGGCGGAAATTGATGAACCTTTCAGGTGTTTTATCAGATCAAACTATCAAAGAGCTCATTTTTGATATAGAGAAACTTCTGGAAAGGGAGGCGGTGGATTTCTCCTTCCTCACCCCTGAGCTGCAGTACCGGCTCTTGAAACAGCTTGATTCCGTAAGCTTTAAAGATGAGGTAATAGAGATAAACCGGGATCTGATTGAGCAGGCTGGTGAATTACTCTACGGCGGCACACTTACCGGCATGAAATCATCAACAAGGGCGGCCGAATTACAGAGGCGCTACAGCTACCGGAGCTATGCGGCTCAGGCTGCAAAGATCCTGAAGCGTTTTAAAAAAGGCGCGTCCTCGGAATCCCAAAACCATACTCCGAAAACCTCAGCGGATCAGAAAGAGGTAATCAGGCAATTCGCCCGGCTGGAATACATCAGATTGCTCTACGACTGAAAAGAGCCTAATATGGCCGCCACAGTAAATAATCGAATTATTTATTTAAGAATTCTATTGGACAATTTACTCAATGACCAATAAAATGATATTGAATCATGCAAAAAGAAACCCGGGTTAAGAAAAAGAAGAGCGGCATGAGCGCTATCATCGCTTCTCTACTGGATATCAGAAAAAAACTATACTCGCTGCGGGAAATTCTGCTGGCAAATCTGGTAATGATCGGTGAGATCCCCGCGCCCACATTTAATGAAGATAAAAGGATCCACTTTATCAAACAGCGCTTCACCGAAGCCGGACTTCAGAATTGCTCCACCGATGAGATGGGCAATGCCCTGGCAATACTGCAGGGCCGGCAGGATGATAAGAACATCGTGGTTTCAGCCCACACGGATACAATTTTCCCTGTGACCGTGGATCACACAATAACGGTGCTAACCGATTCCGTCAGAGGCCCGGGGGTTTGCGATAACGCACTGGGTGCAGCAGCAGTAGTAACCCTGCCTACGATACTGCAGCATCTGGGAATAGAGTTGGACTCCAACCTTATACTTATGGGCTCTACCCGCAGCCTGGGGCGGGGGAATCTGGCGGGCTTGAGATTTTTCCTCTCTAACACTGAAATTCCCATCCAGGCCGGGTTATGCCTTGAGGGTATACAACTGGGCAGATTGAGCCACAACGCCATAGGCATGTTGCGCTGCGAAATCGAATGCAGCGTACCCGAGGAATATGACTGGACCCGTTTTGGCGCAGTAGGCGCCATAATCATTATGAATGAGATAATCAATAAGATCCTTGAAATTCCCCTGTCCCGGCGCCCTCATACTTCGATCGTAATCGGCTCAATCGAAGGAGGCAAATCCTTTGATACTGTTTCCACCTATTCCCTGCTGCGACTGGAAATCCACAGCGAATCCAATGATATGGTAAAATCGATTCGCGACCGGATTAAAGACATCACCTCAGAGGTATCAGCGCAAACCGATGCCATGGTTACTATGGAAATAATTTCCCGCAGAAGACCGGGGGGAATAGATTTTGCCCATCCGCTGGCCAGGAATGCCCGCCGTATTATTAAAGCTTTAGAGATCGAGCCGCGAAAATCACCCAGCGCCTCCGACCTGTCAACCTTTATCGATCATAAAATCCCGGCTATTACCATCGGCATCAGCCAGGGTGAATTGCAGAGTAAATCGGGAGAATATATAAAGATCAAACCTATGTTTACCGGCATCACTCAACTAATCGGCCTGTTACTGGCCATAGACCAGGGGTACTGCGATGAAGATTAAAGACTGGCTTAAATCCAACACCTTTCACTACAACAACTTCCGGGACATAAACCAGCTGGTAAAGGAAAAAGAAAAGGCAGGTTTATCAATTTCCCTTTGTATACCTACGTTGAATGAGGAAAAGACCATCGGCAAAGAGATAGTGATATTTAAATCGGAACTGGCAACCCGCTATCCGCTGCTGGATGAGATAGCCGTGATTGACTCCGGCTCCAGCGATAAAACCAGGGAGATAGCCGCCTCTTTCGGCGCCGATGTCTATCAGGCATCTGAAATCCTCAAAAACCTGGGAGCCAGAAAGGGAAAGGGAGAAAACCTCTGGAAGGCCATCTACCAGTTAAAGGGAGATATTATTGTCTATATCGATGCCGATATTAAGAACATTCACCCCCGCTTTGTTTACGGACTGGTGGCTCCTCTGATCTACAATCCCGGGATCAAATACGTTAAAGCCTTTTATGACCGGCCCCTCGCTTCCTCCAGGGGCATTCGTCCTTCAGGGGGCGGCAGGGTTACGGAAATACTGATCCGCCCCCTCTTCTCCCTCTTCTTTCCCGAACTTACCGCCCTTATTCAGCCCCTCTCCGGTGAATATGCAGTCAGGCGCGAGGTATTGGAAAAGATCCCTTTTCCCGTGGGTTACGGTGTGGAAACCTCCCACCTGATAGATGTATACCACAAGTGGGGACTGGAAGCCATCGCTCAGACCGATCTTGATCAGCGTGTTCACCGAAACCAGACCACCATGGAACTGGGTAAGATGTCCTTCCGTATTCTACAAACATTCCTGAACCGGCTTGAAAAATTAGGCATCCTTCATGATCTGCCCGATCTTGGTAAAACACTGAGACAATTCCAGGTAAAAGACAAGCTCTTGCAAGAAATAGAGCATCAGATATTCGAGGAAGAACGCCCTCCCATGATCGAAGTTGAAGCCTACAGGGAGAAATTCGGTATTAAATAGAAACGGGAGGTGAGCA
>DRHE01000245.1 GCA_011049745.1 Spirochaetales bacterium
GTATTTCCAGATCATGGCAATAACAATAGGAGTGGCAAGTATAGGGAAAAGTAATACTGTATGAACGAAATGCTTCCCTTTATACTCTCTATAAAGTACCGTGGCCAGAAACAATCCTACAATAATCTGTGGAGCTATTGTATAAACCAGGAATTCAGCGGTTCGCAAGAGTGAGGACCAGAACATGGGATCTTTTGTAAAGAGGTAGAGATAATTCTTCAAACCAACAAATGGCCAGTTCTTATTAAATACAACCGGATCCAATCGAAAGAGAGAAGCATATAGCATATAGATCAGAGGAACTATTGTGGTTGCAAATAGAATAGCTACAGCCGGAAATATTAAAATATATTTCAAACGGCGGTTCGCACTAAAAGTCTTATAGCCAGCTTCCATAGTTCCTTCCTAAAATCATGCTGAAAGAAAGAGGTATTCTAAAAAGAGGAGATCCATTTTAAATAAACAGACCTCCTCTATCTTATTTAGTAGTTTTTCTTCAGCTCGATAATTTCCTTTTCTGTTCTTTCCAAAATCCCGCCAATGTCATCATCGGTGGTAAGGAAACCGGCAACCATTCTGTTTAATATTTCATGCAGTTTAGTGTAATATGATACAAGCGGTTCCAGTTTGGCAATGCTGTAGGTTTTTGCCATCAAAGGCATGTACAGCTTTTCTGCATCAGTGGTTGCATAACTGGGATCGTTCAAAATGGATGGCCGGAAAACGCTGGATCCATTCTTTCCCCTGATCCTAAAGCCTTCCTTGCTCGTTGCATAGACAAGAAATTTCCAGGCGGCTACCTTATTGTTGCTGTTTTTGTTAATCATCAACCCCCATCCATGGGTCTGCGGAGTTCTATAAATCGAACCGTCTTTCTGCCTTACCCCGGGAACCAGTGCAATACTATATTTATCCTTATTGGGACTATCAGACGATTGCAGGTTATTCCAAGCGGCATTCCAGAATGGACCTGCTTGAGCGGTTGTTCCAGCCTTTAGAGCATCAAAGACCTTCGGATAATTATATGTTGTAACATCCTCAGGCATATATGGCCTTAGAGAACGGTAATAAGCTCCGGCTTTTCGAGCAGCCTCGCTATTCACTACAACATTCCCATTTTCATCTATTACATCGCCGCCCATCGACCATAATACATTATAAAAGATCTTTGGAGCTTCCGGGCCGCCTGTAAGCGCTGTCAACAGAGTTCCATATACAGTAGGAGAATCCGGATTAAGACTCCTGGTGAACTTTTTCGCATTCACTATTACATCTTCCCAGGTTTCCGCCGGTTTATCAATCAGATCTTTCCTGTAGAAATAGAGCTGGCTAGATAAGTCTGTAGGAATGCAGTAAATTCTCCCTTCATATTTTAGTTGTACCGGAAGATCATCAAGATCATACTCAACCAGATTGGTTAGCTCTGAATTGTTCAGATAATCATCCCATGGTTCAAGCACTCCGGCTGCAGCAAGCTCCGTCATATAAGTTGTATTATCCTGCACCAGATCAAAGGCATCGGTTCCACCAACCAGCTGGGTCGTAACATTTGTAAAATAACCTAGCCGCCCCTGTTCATTTAAGACTATCTCGATATTCGGGTTAGTCTTATTGAACTCTGCAATGCAGGCCTTCAGAGCCTCGGTTTCCGGACTCGTTACAACTAAAATGGTGACTGTTTTTGCACCATCATCACCCTGACCCGGTTCCTGTGTTCCAGCTGCAAAACCGTAGGAAGTCAGAAGCACCATGAAAAGAAAAAACATTGATCTTTTCATCATTACTCTCCTCTCTTTAATTTATTTTAAGCTAAATAAAAATCATTTAGCCTAATTACAAAAATATATTTATGTACTATCGGAAATCTATAAACCGGCATATGATCAATACTTTCCATTAATAATGATCTTTAAATTGCATTTACTTAACGCAACTGCGGCGCCACCAATAACTTCACACTTCTCACCTAAACTAGATAACATTATATTGACAGTTCTTCTGGGTAGCATAGGAAGATATTCAATGACCTTCCGGTTTAAAGCATCAAGCATCCCTTTTTCACTGACCACATAGGGACAATTCAATATAATTGCCTCGGGATTCAATATTGCAACGATGGTTGCTACAAGCTGGCTTAGTTTGTCTAATATTCTCTCAATTATTTTTTTGGTTCTATTATTTTTTTGTTGTACAATTTCTGAGATCATCTCAGTAATTTCTTCATTTGTCATGGTTTTAGCATCAAGCTCTTTTTTGTATAGCGATAAAATCCGGGGAAAGCTTAAAGCTTCTTCAGCTCTAATCGGACCATCAGGACTGCTGATAATGATCTTGCCAAATTCAGCGAATGCATAATCTGTTCCTTTAAAGATTTCATTATTATGGATATAAGCGCCCCCCACTCCCCTTCCGGTAAAGATATAGGCCACATCAGAGTAACTGCTGCCCTTCCCGACCCAGGCCTCTCCCAATGCCAAAGCATTTGCATCATTAACCACATGCACCGGTATATTGATGCTTTTCGCCAACTCTTCAGAAATGTCTACAGGTTTATCCCAGCTTAGACTGGAGGAATAAATCACTCTTCCTTTTTCTGTGTCGACTATACCGGGAATTGTTATACCCAGCCCCTTTATCATATCAAGGTGAATACCGGATTTCCTGAGCAGGATATCCATATTTTTAACAATGCTTTTAATACTCTGCACAGGATTTGTGCCTTGCTCTTTCACCTTTAAAAGGGTAATCACATCTCCCGCCAGATCGACCAGGGCGAAGATTTTTTTTGTCAGTTTTATATCTACAGCCGCTAAGCAATATGCCTTCGGATTAAAAGAGAGTAATTTAGATTTCTGCCCGGTTCGCGGATTACCGATGCCGACAACCTGTGTTAAATTGTAATCTTCAAGCCAGCTAATTATACTGGAAACAGCAGACCTGCTGCAGTTCAATTCCCTGGAAATATCCGCTCTTGATAAAGGGCCTTTATTCTTAATTAATTGAAGAACAATGTATGCATTATACTCCTGCATTCTTTTGGGATGCATGAGTCCGCTACGTATCTTCATCTCTTCCCCAATCATAGCCTGTTTGTTCTCAGTACAAACTAATTAAAACATACCACTGAATATTAATCAAGAAAAAAGATGAATTATTAAAAAAACTTTTGTTGAGCCAGTCACCTATCCAACTTACTGCTGTTCTGCCACCGCATAGTCAAAAACAACCTCTTTGCAAGTAAAAAAAGGGTATTGGCAGACTGCACAAACTAAGAATATAATAACTTCCTAACAATCTGGGCAGGAAGGAAAATACTATGGCTCCAGTGATTATCTACATAACCGGCTTCCACCAGCATGCGGGAAAAACAGTAGCAGCCCTGGGAATAATATCCAGCCTGAAAAAGATAATGGATCCGTCAAGGATCGGTTTTTTTAAACCCGTGGGCCAGCAAATGGTGTCACTTGCCAGCGGCCATCGTATAGATAAGGATGCTCAGATTGTTGATACCTTTTCCGGGATACCCAACATCGATATTGAATATACCTCTCCTGTCAGGCTTACCTCCGGTTTTACCAGGAAGTATCTTGACTCACCGAACCCCGAAGAGGTAACCAGAAAGCTGCGGATGGAGATCAGTAAGACCCTGGAGATAATGGCGACTAAAGATATTATTATAGCCGAGGGCACCGGCCACCCGGGAGTCGGCAGCATTGTAGGCCTCTCCAACGCCAAGGTAAGCAACCTGATGAAGGCTGAAATTATCTTTTTATCCGCCGGGGGTATCGGCAAAGCCCTGGATCAGCTTGAAGTTAATATATCCTACTTCCTCTACAAGAAAAGCCGGGTAAGGGGAATTATTTTCAATAAACTGCTCCCGGATAAGATCCCCATTGTAAAAAGGTACATTACTGAAGACTTACTCAACCGTAAGTTAGCCGCAGTCGGCGGCCCGCTGCGTATTCTCGGTTTTCTTCCCTTGATCGAAGATATCAGCAATCCGTCCATGCATTTGATCAGCCGCAATTGGGAAAATGGTGAGACCCTCGGTGATCCGGATACAGAAGCCTGGAAAACGCCATGCAAGGAGATAAAGGTTCTTACACAACCATCGGAGAATCTGCGCCGCCGCAATTTTCTTAATCCCGGTGACCTGATTATCATAAGCTGTGCTTCTCAAACGAGAAGCCGGAGTATTCTGAAGTACAACAAAAAATTAAAGGAACACTCCCGGGGACTGGGCGGAATTATCCTGGCCGGAGGTAATTACGTTACTCTGGATTCCCAGATAAAAAAAGATATCGCAGCAGCCGCTCTTCCCGCACTCTACGTTCCCGAACATATGGCCACCTGCGAGCAGAAACTGCTTAAAATATATGAAAGCACTAAATTACAGGTTTACGATTACAACAAGATTGAGGAAATAGAAAA
>DRHE01000246.1 GCA_011049745.1 Spirochaetales bacterium
TGATAATGACCATTCTCATTCGGCATAATTTACGTCCCATCGTACATATTACCAGGCACAGAAAAAGGGTGATAGTGGTGTGTTTCGGATTAAAGAAAATATAGAGCGGGAACTTCAGACCTATGAGAGGTTCCTCAATGGCCTGGCGGCTGGTGATCCCGAGCTTGGTTTGACCGCTACAAAATATGAAACCACTCTGGCCCTGATCGAAGAGTGGCGAGCCGCATGGCAGCCCTACAAGGTCGCTTTAACCGGCCTGCTTGATCCGGTAAGTTCTCCTGAGCGCATGCAGGAAATCTTTAAGCAAATTGAGGTAAATAAGGCTGTGGCCCTGAAAAACCTGGTCCATAAGGTGGTTCTTTCATATACAGAAAACTCGAACAGAAAGCTCGCAACAATTAAAAGCCTGCTCCTGGCAGCTATACTGGCGGTATTTCTGATTGGCCTGATAATGACCATTCTCATTCGGCATAATTTACGTCCCATCGTACATATAACCAGGGCACTTAAGGCAATAGATAAAAAGGATTTGACGGTGAGGTCAAATTTAAAGAGCAAAAATGAGATTGGTGAGCTTGGCAGGAGCCTGGATGCTATTTTGAACTCTCTCGATAATTTTATCGGCGAAATTATCAGGATTTCTCATAATGTGGAGGGTTCCAACCAGGACCTGGTGGCTGCAGTTGAAGGATCCGGTGCTGCGGTACGGCAGATGGTAGCCCGGATAGTAAGTATCAATAACAATCTGGCCAGGCAGAAAGATTCGGTCGGAGAAACTATCAACTCTATTGAGGGAATGATAGAAATAACTGAAGAGATTAGGGTCAATGTGGAGAGCCAGTCTGCAGCAGTGGAAGAGAGTTCCGCCGGTGTGGAAGAGATGGTCAGTTCCATCAATTCAGTGGGTAAAAGTGCGGAAACCCTTAAAAGCATCGGCGAGCAACTGGAGCGAATCGCCAGGCAGGGGGGCGAGAAAATAAAAAACACAATTCAATCTATTATGCAGATAGAGGAATCATCTGCCAAGATCTCTGAGGCAATAGGGGGTATCTCCCGCATAGCGGCGACTACTAACCTGCTCTCCATGAATGCCTCAATTGAAGCTGCCCACGCCGGCGAGAGCGGCAAGGGTTTTGCTGTGGTTGCTGAAGAAATTCGCAAACTGGCTTCAGATTCAGCCGGTGAAGCCCATACTATCAAGGAGAGTGTTGAGGAGACACTCTCACGAATCGAGTATGGCACCTCGCTTTCGGAAGATGCGGAAAAAGCCTTTGAAGAGATAATGGCCAATATTAAAAAGACAGTGGAGATCATCCTGGAGATTGCCAATGCCATGAGTGAGCAGCGCATCGGTGCCCAGGAGATTATGGTTTCCATGGAAGATCTGGTTAATAACTCTTCAGCAATTAGAGATGCGGTGACCAGGGAAACGGAAGGCAGACGGCGGGTAATGCAGACTATCCGGGAGCTGGACCAGTTGGCTGAAGAAATTTTGCGCGCCTCCGGTGAACAGAAAATAGGCGGGGATGAGGTGCTCGAGGCGCTGGAGCTTTTGCAGGAGGTTGCTGATAAAAACAGGGAATCTGTTGATAATTTAAACAGCAGGATCAGTGAGTTCAAGGTTTCTTAATTATCTTCTTGTGCAAAACATGTTTTTGAATTATTATCCAATCTAATGTTAAAAATGTATTTGAACCGGCGATATTAGCAGAGACAGGAGGCTTAAGCAATAAGATGTCTTTGAAAAAACAGAAACGGCTGGAGAAAAAGAAGGCTTTGATCCTTGAAGAAGCTAAAAAAGTGCTTATTAAATTCGGCAAGAATGCCTCCATGGCGGATATAGCCGATAACCTTGATATGGATAAAAGCTCCCTCTACTATTATTATAAAGGAATTCCGGAGATACTGAATATAATCCTGGATCAGGAGTATTATGAAATTGCTGTTGAAATCGATCATTTACGCCATTCGGGAAAGAATCACCGGGCCGTCATTAAGGATTTTATTTGTGATATCCTGGAATTCTACTATGACAACATAGAGATCCTGCAGATCATTCTTACCCGGGTCTTTCCCCTATTTATTGATCCTGAGAACCGGGAGGATTCGGCAGCCATCAACAAATATATGGACAGTTACCGGCGCAATAATGAATTTTTCTTAGAGGAAATCAAAGCAGCTATTCATAAGGATGAAATGCACAGTGATTTCTCCGCGGAAATGGTACTGCAGGTGCTGCGCGGATCAATATTCGGTATCTGCGCAGCCTGGAAAACAGGTAAGCCGTCGCGGGAATCTATTCCGGAACTCTCCAGCCTGCTCTTATCTATGTTTTTATATGCGGAGGATAAAAGATGAAGTATTTAATGCTTTCCCTGGTTGTGGCAGCTCTTTTAATGGGCGGTTGTGTTGTTGTGCGGAGTAGTGAAGAACCGGAAATCTCGTGCCGGCGCTGACTAAAGGCTCACATACGAAATTCGGTTTTATATCAGATGGCAGGCTACATAGTGTGAGTTTTCAGAGTCAATCAGCTCCGGCGCCTTTTCCCTGCATATTGCCATAACATGGGAGCAACGGGTATGAAACCGGCATCCGGCAGGAGGATCTATTGGACTCGGCACATCACCCATAAGTATTTCTCCCTTTTTTCTATATTTAGGATCAGGCACCGGTATTGCCGAAAGCAATGCCCTGGTATATGGATGTTTTGGGTTATTAAACAATTCTATCTTTGAGCCCATTTCAACTATTTTTCCCAGATACATCACAGCTACACGGTCACTTATATGCTTTATTACGCTCAAGTCGTGAGCAATAAATAAAAGGCTTAAACCGAATTCTTCCTGCAGATCTTTAAGCAGGTTTATGATCTGAGCCTGAATTGATACATCTAAAGCTGATACTGACTCATCTGCAACCAAAAACTCAGGATTAGTAGCTAAAGCTCTGGCAATACCGATTCTCTGTCTTTGCCCGCCTGAAAACTCGTGAGGGTATAGATTTATCTGTTCTTCACTGAGCCCGACCTTTCTCATTAGTTCTATTACTCTATCTTTCCTCTCATTTTTAGGAAGCGTTGCATGTACTTCCATAGGCTCGGCAATAGCAGCTCCTATACTCATCCGGGGGTCTAAAGAACCGAAAGGATCCTGGTAGATGATCATCATCTTTTCCTTCAGCTTTATCATCTCCCGCCTTTTTAAACTGGTGATATCCTTGCCATTAAAAAAAATACTTCCAGCCGTTGGTTCCTGTATCCTCAAGATAACCTTACCGCAGGTCGTCTTCCCGCATCCGGATTCTCCAACAAGCCCCAAGATTTCTTTTCTTTTTATATAGAAACTGATATCATCAACAGCCCTGACATATTCACCTTTGTTGAAAAAGGTTTTACCGGTAATAAAGTATTTTTTAAGGTTTCTAACCTCTATGAGCTTATCCAATTTTACTTCTCTCTAGTATCATCTCTATCTACAAATAGCATTTTATAAAATGGTTTTCTTCTGCTTCTATTAAATCCGGCATCTGACTACGGCATATATCGGAGCTGAAATCGCAGCGAGGATAGAACGGACATCCGGCAGGAAGATCGATTAGATTCGGCACAAGCCCCTTAATTGTTTCCAAACGTTTAACATCTACATCCAGCCTTGGTATTGATTTATTCAATCCCTTTGTATAAGGATGAAGGGGATTTCGGAAAAGTGTATCCACATCCGAGTACTCAACAATATGCCCTGCGTACATAACAGCTACAAAATCGCACATTTCTGCAATAACCCCCAGATCATGAGTTATAAGCATAACAGATGCGGCGAATTCTTTTTTCAGGTCATTTATCAATCTCAATATTTGCGCCTGGATGGTTACATCCA
>DRHE01000247.1 GCA_011049745.1 Spirochaetales bacterium
CCGTCGGATTCCTGATCTGGGTCATCAATGCAATCAATCCGCCAATGAGGGAGGAAGTGAAATGAACGGTGCTCCGGTATGGGCCATCCTCATAGGCTCGATCTTCACCAATAATATCCTTTTTGCCAGCTTTTTGGGGATGTGCTCCTTCCTGGTCTGCTCCAACCGGATCAATACAGCAATCGGTTTAGGAAGCGCTGTAATTTTCGTCATGTTCTGCACTACCGTGCTCAATTACCTGATCTATTATTACGTGCTGGTCCCTCTGAACCTGGAATTTCTCTCGTTTATAATTTTCATTGTGGTCATCGCCGCGTTCGTGCAGTTCGTGGAGATGTTTGTTGAGCGGTTCAGTCCGGACCTGTACTACGCGCTGGGCATATTCCTCCCCCTGATCACGGTGAACTGCGCGATACTCGGAGCTGCGCTCTTCATGGTTATCAGGGAGTACACTTTCGTGCAGACCGTTTTTTACAGTCTCGGCGCCGGGCTGGGCTGGGCCATGGCCATAGCATTGATGGCCGGCCTGCGGGAAAAAATGGGCTATTCTAACGTACCGGCCGCCCTGCAGGGGATCGGGATCGTCATGCTGGTTGCCGGCGTCATTGCCATGACTTTCATGGGCTTCGCCGGGATGTTGAGCACACTGTGAGAGATTATAACTTATTAAAATAGGAGCCGAGCTGTGCTATTAACCGGTTTACTGGCCCTGGGTGTAACGACCGGGGTATTTATCAGCCTCTCGATTCTCCTCCTGGTCGCAGAGAGGTATATGGCCAACTATGGGACCTGCGTCATCAGCGTGAACGAGGGGTCCAGTGTGTTCGAGCTTCAGGGCGGAGGCACGCTGCTGGCCGCTCTGTATGAAAACAAGGTTTTTATCCCTTCCGCCTGCGGCGGTAAGGGATCGTGCGGCTACTGCAAGGCGACCGTGCTGAATGGAGGTGGTCCAATTTTACCCACCGAAACCCCGTATATGTCACGGACGGAATTGCGCGGTGGTGTGCGCCTGACCTGCCAGGTAAAGATCAAGGAAAATATCGAGATCCGCCTGCCGGAAGAGCTTTTGAGTGTCAAAGAGTACAAGGGAAGAGTCTCACTTGTCCGCAGCCTTACCTACGACATAAAAGAGATCAACATGGATCTTATCGACCCCGAAGAAATCAATCACCGTCCCGGCCAGTACGTCCAGATTTTAGCTCCCGGCCCTGATGGTCCCGTGTTCAGGGCCTACTCGATTAGCTCGCCGAGTTACGAAAAGAACTATGTACAGCTTATCGTGCGCCTGGTCCCGGGAGGTATTGCCTCCACCTATATCCACAACCTGAAAGAGGGAGATGAAGTCATATTTACCGGTCCTTTTGGGGAATTCCACTTATCGGAGGATGCCGCTACCGAGGTAGTCTGTGTGGGCGGCGGCGCAGGAATGGCGCCTATCAGCAACATCGTTCACTCTATTTACCATCGCTGGCCGGAGCGTAAATGCCATCTTTTTTTCGGATGCCGCACTACTAAAGATATTTTTTACCTGGACATGTTCGAGCAACTGGCTAAAGAGCATCCGGGCTTCAAGGTCACCTACGCTCTTTCCGATCCCCTCGAATCGGATGAGAAATGGGACGGCGATACCGGTTTCATTCACCTCTCGGTGGAGAAGCGGCTGACTTCGGAACATAAGCGCCAGGCCTTTATGTGCGGCCCTCCGCCCATGATTGAGGCAGCAACGGAGATCCTTAAAAGCAAAGGAATCTGGGAGGAAGATATTTTCTATGATAAGTTCTAGCAATAAGCCCCAGGATATGTTTTTGTCCGTGTTTTCCTTAAACAGCGCCGCAGCACTATTCTCGCTGCTGTTAGAGGTATTGCGGAGGGAGGTATGGATTCATGGCAATTATTAGCATCGAAGATCTGCTGAATCGGGCCAGGGAATTTGAAGAGCGGCTCGAAAAGTATTACGCGTCCATTCGCGATGAATCACAGGATAACGGCGTCAGGCTTCTTACCTATTATCTCAGCAGGCATCGCCGTCACCTGGAGGAGGCACTGTCCGATTACAGCCCGGAGGAGTTAAGCCGCATCGGCAGGGTAAAACTCAAGTATGATATTGAGTTTTACCCGGAAAAAGTGTTTCACCTCATGAAAACACCACCTCAGGAAGTCAAGGGCCGGGAACTTTTAGAAGCTGCCGTCGGATACGATACGGAACTGGTAGATCTTTATAAAAAGATACTACAGCAGCCCTTGAGCACGGAGGCCGCGGTGCTGATTGAGAGTCTCATCCGGCTGGAAGAGCGGGATATTATAATGCTTAAAAAGATGATCGCCATGAACTACTTCTAGCTGGAATAGAGGTTAGATGAGCACATTTGAATTAAACGAAGCAAAGGAAAAAACGGAATTAAGTAAACCCTCGGGGCAGGTCGGACTGAGCAGCGCCGTGCTTTTGCATAATGCCCGCTGGTTTACCCAGATCCGCTGGATCGTGGTTTCCGTATTTATCATGATGGGCATGGCCGGCTACCTGCTGCCGGAAAGTATGAAAAGACTCGGACTCATTATTCCATTTCGCTGGCTATGGATTCTGGCCGGGGTGCTGATCATTGCCAATGCGATCTTTTGTTTTCTTGTTTTTCACTTTAAGGAAGATTATCCGAGCAGGTCTATCAAAGCCAATATCTGGCTGCAAATTGGGGTGGACCTGATAGTGGTAACCGTGCTGGTCCACCTGGTCGGCAGCACCGATACTTTTATCTCCTTTACCTATCTCTTTCATATTGCCCTGGCCTGCATCTTCTTCCCCCCAAAAGAAAGCCTGCTGGTTACTCTCATGGCCGTGGTCCTTTACCTGGCCTGCGTTGCCCTGGAAACAGCCGGCCTCTGGTTAGCCCCGGGCATCCTGATCCGGTCGCAGGCGGCGGAAAGCGGCTACCCTTCGCTCCGCATAATCATTGCCGGGTCGGCCGTGTTTGTCTGGCTTATAACCTGGTATTTCATCTCCAGCCTTTCCGAGGCGGTACGCAAGCGGGATCAGCAGTTGAGCTCAGCCAACGAGCGGCTCATCAAGGCCGATGAGGAAAAGAACAGGCAGGTACTGCTTACGACCCATGACCTGAAAGCTCCTTTCGCCGGCATAGAAAGCAACATTGAAGTGTTGAAATACCAGTTCTGGGACGAGGTTTCCGAGCCCGTTCGCACCATCATCAACCGGATCGATCTTCGGTCCCAGACCTTACGGGAGAGGATCAGGGACATTCTCATTTTAGGCGATCTCAAGACTCAAGTCTTAATGCCGGAACAGTTTGTTCCCATCGATCTTAAGTCCGTGATGGAAGACGTACTCGACGACCTGGGTGAGAAGGCAAAAGCCCGCGGCATATCGCTGGATATTCAGGTCCCTTCCACCACTGTCTTAGGCAACATGAAGGAGTACGCTATTCTTTTCTCCAACCTCCTGGCCAATGCAATTTTCTATTCCCACGAAGGTGGGAAAGTCGAAGTTTCCTACAAAAATAATTCGGATGGTGTTATTCTATCCGTGTCCGATCACGGAATCGGCATAAGGGACGAAGCCCTCCTCCATATTTTTGAAGAATACTTCCGCACAAGAGAGGCGGCCAAATTCAACAGATCGTCAACCGGATTAGGGCTGGCTATCGTTAGAGAGATCGCCCGGAATTTCGGTCTAAAGATAAGAGTGACCAGTGAAATGGGAAAAGGAACCACATTTGAGGTGACCTTCCCAAAAATGAAACAAAAGCTAAACAGAGGAGTATGAGCCATGGCAAGAATTGAAATAATTGATGATGATGTGGAACTGGCAGAGAACTTTTCGTTGGTTCTGAAAAAGGAAGGACACACGGTCAGCATCCGGGACCAGGTCGAAGGGGCCCTGGAAGAATTGTTGCAGAATAAACCGGACCTGCTGATTCTGGATGTGATGTTTCCCGAGAATCCTGCCGGCGGCTTCGACCTGGCCAGAAAAATAAAGCAGACTGAGGAGATAAAGGACCTGCCGGTCATATTGCTCACCGCCATCAACCAGGAGTTCCCCATGGACTTTTCGGCCAGGGATATAGACCAGGACTGGATGCCGGTCCAGGACTTTGTCGAGAAACCGGTCAATATCCCGGACCTGATCGAGAAAGTCAACAAAATGCTTGCGGAGGGCAAATAATACTGTCCGCCGGTCCGCTATGAAACGATTAAGCACGATTATCCTGGCCACGCGGCCCTGGTCATTTTCGATGACCGCTATCTCCGTGACCCTGGGAAGTATTTTAATTCTGCCTGAAGGCGGCTTTCGCTGGGAGCTCTACTTGCCTGTACTCCTGGGCATGATCCTCGTCCATGCGGCGACTAACCTGGCAAACGACTACTTCGACGTCAAACACGGCGTCGACAGCCAGGATTCTCCCACCTCCCGGTATCGAGAGCATCCCCTGATAGAAGAGACCCTCAAGCCGCAGCACATCCTCTATCTAAGCCTGGTTTTTTATTTTACCGCCGGGCTGATCGGCCTCTACCTTGCCTTGGTAAGAGGCTGGATCATAATCGTTCTAGCCTGCCTGGGAGGATTCGCCAGTTTCTTTTATACCGCGGGACCGATCAAATATAAGCACTATGCCCTGGGAGAGCTTTCCGTATTTTTCATGTGGGGGCCCCTCATGATGGCGGCCTCTTACTTCATCCAGGTTGGTAATTGGGCCTTCATCTTTCCGGTAGTGCTTCTCTCCATTCCGCAGGGACTCTGGGTCGCCCTGGTTCTTCTGGGCAACAATCTTAAGGATATCGAATATGATCGAAAAATAGGCTTGAAGACCCTGGGCACAATTTTCGGGCGGAGGGGAACTATCGGATTCTATATCCTTATGGTGAGCCTCATTTACCTTGTAACCGGGCTCGAGATCTTAATCGGGGTCATCCCGGTCTGGGGTATTGTTTCATTTGCCTCCTTGCCTTTGATCGTAAGACTCATTCTCACCTTTAGAAGGGAAAAAGAAATTCCGCCCGATGCCGATCCCCGCACAGCCCAGGCGGGAATGATCTACGGCCTGCTCCTCATTGCTTCCTTCCTCATTTCAATCCTTGTCCAATAATATGAAGAGCCCGAAAATCGAATCGATCCTGGTTACGGCCTGCCTGCTCGCCGCACTTGTCCTCTGGTACATCATTTTTGGGCTCGAAGCCGGCAATTTCTGGTTCAAGATCTCTTTTTCTTCCGTGCTGTTGGCCTCCGTCTCCCTCTGGATCGTGGGCAGGCAGGCATCTGCCCTCTTTAAGTATAGAAAAAGACACCTTCTAATCGGCTTCGGTTCGGCGCTTCTCCTCTACGGCATATTCTGGGCGGGGAAGCTCGTTTTGACCACTTTATTTCCTGCCGCCCGGACGGCGATCGGTTCCGTTTATACAGCCGGAAAGGAAACGCCTGCCTGGCTCATCGCCCTGCTTCTTTTAGTGGTTACCAGCCCTGCCGAAGAGATATTCTGGCGCGGTTTTATCCAGCGGGTTTTTATGCAGAGAATGAGTCCGATCCTGGGGTTTTCAATAACCCTTCTCTGCTACACACTAGTCCATATCTGGTCGCTCAACATACTCCTGATCCTGGCCGCCTTTACGGCCGGCTTCTGCTGGGGACTAATCTATCTGCTTGAAAAGAGCCTAACCCCGGTGATCATCTCCCATGCTCTCTGGAGCGTAAGCGCATTCGTAGTCTTTCCCTTTGCTTGAGCTATGGAGAAACGGATGCAGTCCGACTCTATTGGAATCGCCAGACTCTTTTCCCAAATTGCCTCAAGGTATGATTTTTTAAATCATCTGTTCAGTCTCAACATCGACCGCCTGTGGAGAAAGGCCCTGGTGCGATCCGCCCGCTTGAGAAACGGAGCC
>DRHE01000248.1 GCA_011049745.1 Spirochaetales bacterium
CGCACCAGCATGCCGACATTTTCCAGGATTTCAAGCGAAGCCTCATGCAGCCGTTCGACCTCCTGAGGAGCCAGGTATTCTGCGAATTGCATAATCCCACTTTTCATAAAAATTTCTTTCTTTACAAAATAGACCGTATAATCGATATTCATAGACGCACGGTAAATTTACATGATTGTGATTTTAATCAGTCTTCTGCATCCTTCTTTTCTTTTAATATTTTTCTAAGGGCGAGAATATCAATATTATTCTTTTCACGCCGTGTATTTTTCTTGGTTTCAATTAAGCTCTCAGGATCAAGATAGGCAATTCCTTGAGTATTTTTTTTTGCAGAGGGCCAAAAATCATTATAGATCTTTCCGCTTAAAATCGTAAAAATATCTATGGGATAATAATTGAAGAAGGTCTTCAAAGTCTAGTTCATTTTTTAAGTTTATGTCCTACCACCTTTCTATAAATTGTTGAAGATTCATTACTTTTAAAAGAACAACCTAATTTCTCTAAAGAATTATTAATTCTCTTCAACCTCTCTAATGGTCTTTGTTCCTTAAGCTTGCCAACCTGCTTTCGAATTAGGTTTTCCATTAATTAACAGGATATAATGATCAAAGGCTAATATCAATAGACCCCGCTCACTACAGGGCTTCGATCTTTATAATTGAGGGAATGGTGCGTATATTCTTGATTACCCGCCCGAAATCCTCTCTATTATCGATCTCCACCATAAAAAAACCTTCCAGGGTTTCGGGATTATTCTCCTCAAGCTTGCCCTCAATCAAATGTCCGTTGAACTTGCGGATAGCGCCCTCGATCTCTGAAAAGAGGTTGGAGCTTAAATGGGCGGTCAGTTGAAAGCGGCGGGTGGCTTTGGGCGAAACGGTTTCCCATTCAACCTCTATATTACGCTCCGCGAACTCTTTAATATCCTTCAAGTTATGACAGTCTGACTTGTGAACAATTATTCCCCTACCCCGTGATACATAGCCGATTATGGAGTCGCCGGTTGATGGTTGGCAGCACCTGGCAATTCTGATCATCATATTGCGTTCATCCCCAATGCGGATACCGATTTTAGAATCATCCCGCACCTGCTTTTCCGCTGCTTCTTTCTTTTTCCTGGGTACAGTAAGCTGATCTTCCGTCTTTTTTTTGGCAACAATATTGCGGTCAATAAAGAGGCTGGGGTCATGTTGATTGAGCCAATGCCTTATTTTGGAACCTGCACTGGAAGTACGCACAAAGCGCAGCCAGTTCAGGTGGGGCCTTGCCGTAGTTGAGGTAACTATCTCCACTACCTGGGTATTCTTCAGCTTCTGACGCAAGGGAATAATAACACCATCAGCCTTGGCCGCCAAACAGTGATTGCCCACCTCCGTGTGAATACGGTAGGCAAAGTCAATTGGGGTTGACCCCTGGGGAAGCTCAAATATATCACCCTTCGGGGTGAAGACATATATTGAGTCCTTAAGCAGCTCCCGCTTGATCTCCTCCAGAAACTCTGTGGTTGCTCCCTTCTGCCGGTCCCAGTTTCTGACCATATTCATAATGCCCAACTCCTCGGCGTTGGGCAGTTCACCGGCATAGCCCTGTTTATAGAGCCAGTGGGAGGCAATGCCATATTCCGCCAACTGGTGCATCTTATAGGTCCTGATTTGAATTTCTATTATATTTCCGGCATCGCCCATAACAGTTGTGTGCAGACTTTGATAGCGGTTGGACTTGGGCATGGCAATGTAGTCTTTAAACCTTCCCTCAATAGGTTTCCGCAGTTTATGGACCAGCCCCAGTATCTCATAACAGGCGCCGGGGCTCTTGCAGAGAATACGCATTCCAAAGAGATCATATATTTCATCAAGAGACTTGCCCCACTTTTTCATCTTGCGGTAGACAGAGAAAACATGTTTGGCCCTGGTTTCGATTTTAATTTCTATTTTTACCCGACCCGCCTCTTTGATGAAATTCTCATCCAGACTGGAGCCGGCTTTGAGGCGGTCTTCAGTCCTCTGGGCAATAAAGTCTTTGATTTGCATGTAGGTCTCAGGCTTCAGATATTTGAGCGACAGGTCTTCAAGCTCCTCCTTGATTCTTGACATGCCCAGCCTGGCCGCTAAAGGTGCATAGATATCGAGACATTCCGAGGCAATTCTCTTGCGTTTTACTTCATCCAGATATTCAAGGGTGCGCATATTGTGCAGCTTATCTGCCAGCTTGATCATGATAACCCGGATGTCCCTTACCATGGCTAAGAGCATCTTACGGATGGACTCCGCCTGCTGTATGGATTTGCTCATTCCCCTGATCAGAGATATCTTGGTAACACCCCGCACCAGGGCCTCAACCTCAGGGCCGAACTCCTTTCGCAGCTCATCCTTGGATATCTCCGTGTCCTCCAGAATATCATGAAGCAGGCCTGCGATCACGCTCTGGTAGTCCATCCGGCTTTCCACCAGTATCTCGGCTACGCCCACCGGATGAATAATATAGGGCTCACCGCTCGCTCTTTTCTGTTTATGATGGAGAGCCGCGGCATAGCGGGCCGCTGACATTATCTTTTCAGTGCAGGGTAAGAGTGTTTATGAGAGCCTGCGCTACG
>DRHE01000249.1 GCA_011049745.1 Spirochaetales bacterium
GGCTTTTACTGAGCCGCTCAGTGGTCCCCGGGCTGGTAAGAAAATCAAGCACTTTCTGAGTATCCTTCGGAGATTCAACATCAGCAGGAATGCCAAGGTATATCAGGGAGCCTACAGCCCACCGGGTTTGACCGCCTGATGCAGACCCCGGAAAGGGGAGGAATCCAATCTCCGAACGTTTTTCCCATGGAATTGATGTAACCAGGTTCTCGCTTAAAAGACAGAAGGCAGCTTTCCCCTCTATTAAAGGCTTTAGAGCGCCCGGCCAGTCCTTTGCAAGATACTCCTCCCATACCCAGCCTTTTTCTATAAAGGAAGAAAAATCCTGGAGCGCCCGGTGTGCAGCAGGGGAAGCGATATCAAAAGAGTCGGAGAGCATCTCCTTTGCCTCGGTTATGCCTCCCTCGAAAGCTGTTAAATGCTGGATCCAGGCTGCAAGAGGCCACCCATACTGAGCCCCAAGGGTTATGGGGGTAATGCCGGCTTCCTTCAATACGGAAAAAGTTTCCTCCAGCTCTTCTCTGCCGATCTCTCCGGCGGCAAAAGATAGAGATATCTCGTCCTTTCCGTTCTCCGGATCAATACCGATTGTTTTCAACGCCTTTTTATTATAGTAGAGGATCCAGAGCCGCCCGGCCCAGGGAATCGGTTCTTTAAGAAAGGTATTCTTACCATATGAAGCAGGCGCGCTTGTTACCAGGATATCCGCCGGTGGATCAAGTTCCCCGCTTTGAAAATCCCTATGCAGCCGGCTGAAGGGCAGATTATGCAGCAGTATATGGAAGCGGGGTTCCAGCGCTGTGAATAATTCAATCTCTTCACCTATATTTTTTAGCCGCACCGGATCACTGAAATGCACATAGATATGGAGGGTAACATCCTTATCCCGGGTGATTGGCGGCGGAAAAAACAGAAAGGTAATAAGAAGGGTCAGGCTGACAACTATCAGCACAATAATACTGATAAGGATAATAATTTTTTTCTCTTTTTTCACATTTCACCCCGCTTGACAAGCATCTATTCTCCCATGATTTATTATCCAATAGATTGCGCTATCTGTTCAAGCAGGACTAAAAGTGAACTATATAAGTTCAGAGAAAAAGACGATATTAATGATATCCCCAGTCAGACAGCCCCCTGTTAGTGGATATAATAATTTCATGAGCTATAATATAAGAGATACAGTATGAAAACTAAACTTCTTCTGGCTTTACTTATCCTTTTTGTCATGACAGGACATTATGCAATTTCTCAAGAAACTGAGGGCACAGATACTGCCTCTATAGGAGAGGAAACTAAACCATCACCTGAAAGAGGTGCAGATCTCTTCCGGCAGGTGACAGGTCTTGAGAACTGGCAATATGACTATGACATTTCCGGCTATAATAAAGGAAAATACAACCTGATAATTAAAGGAATTGACCGCGCCGGAAATGTGTATTTTGAAGGTCCGATCGATATCCTGGTGGATCCCGACTCTGACCTACCGGTTGTTAATATTTCCAACCCCATCCCGAACATGAGGGTTGGGGGAAAATTAAACATCGTGGGCACCTGTGTTGATGACGATGGAGTTGCCAAAGTAGAGGTAAAGATCGATGACGGTGATTTCATGGAAGCCGACGGAAGGGACTTCTGGTCTTTATATCTTGATACCTCTGATTTTGAAGATGGAGCCTATACTATTACTGCCCGGGGAATCGATACTAACGATGTTATCGGAAAAGAATACTCAGTAGTTTTCAATCTTGATAAAGAGAAACCGGTTAACACCATTGTATCCCATGAGAACGGCATGCTCATTAGCGGCAAGGTGACCCTTGAAGGAACAATTTCCGATCTAAATGGTATTTCTGAATTATCATACAGCACAGACGGCGGCCAAAGCTATGAGAAACTTTCTTTCAAAGGTAAAAAACAAGCCACCAAGGTAAATTTCAAGTTGAATATAAATACCGGCAAACTGTCTGACGGCCCTCAAGTCTACTGGTTCCGCAGCATTGATAAAATGGGCTCTGTCGGAGTTTCCGCTTTTCTTTTTTTTGTAGATAATAAACCTCCTCAACTCAATATACTCTATCCCACAGAAGATTTTCAGGAGAATGGCAAATTTAACATCTGTGGTCAGGTTTTCGATGAAGTCGGCATTGAAAAAATGACCTGGGAGCGGGGAAAGGACGACCCGGTAGAGATAGTTCTTTCTCCCGGAAACGGCTATTGGGTGCAGGAGTTTGATTTTTCCGGGCAGAACCGGACGGATGTTGTTTTTACACTCACCGATAGAGCAGGAAATCGAACAACTAAGAAGCTGCAGTTGAAGCTTGATACGGATGTTGATCTGCCCCTGCTGGAAATGCAGTACCCCCAGGCGGATTCTATAGTTTTTGAAGACCTGTTGTCAGGATTTGTGAGTGACGATGATGGAGTTCAGGGAATAATCTATAGCCTTGACGGCGGCGACGAGCAGAGGGTTGCCACCGGCCAGGGTTTTAATCTGACAATTCCTGCTCTTGAAGCGGGAAGTCACAAGCTTGATATCAGGGCTGTTGATATAAATGGGGTAGAAGGAAAGCCGGTTAGAATTAATTTTACCAAGGGCCTTGATAAACCGCTTATAGAGATCTCTTCAGTTGTCCAAAGAGAAGGCGAACCGCTTACTTTCAGCCCCGGTATGGAGATAATTCCCGAATCCCATAAAGCTATAGCGGGCTTTGTAACTTCCCACAATCCGCTGCAGGGAGTAACTTTTCAGTTTAACGGCTCCGAGCCGCTTTCTCTTTCGTTGAAAAAAACAGATCAACCCGAAAAAAAGAGTTTCAGCCTTGCTATACCGGATGAAATGCCCTCCGGATTTGTGGAACTGATTATACAGGCTCAGGACAAATATGGCAGGGAGGAATTATTTACAACCTACATTACTGTTGGTGCATTAGAGGAAAAGGGAATATTCATAACGGACCGGCGATTTAACGGATCCACTAATATCAAGATGGCGGAGCAGGAAGAGATTATCGGCTTGATTAGCGGCGGGGGAATAAGATCGATAAGTCTTGAGCCTGAAAGTGATCTCTTTTCTGTTTCACATCAAGGCAATATATTTAATCTTAGAGCTAAAACTTCAGGTTTTGCGGATAATTTAAGTATTGTTGTTGAAACTGTTGATGGGAATATCTTTAAGGCCGGTCCTTTCTCTATTGCCGTAGATCTTGAACCTCCGGAAATAGATCTGACTGAAGAGGTAACCGGCCTATGGGTTAATGAGGAAGTTATATTCACCGGAATCCTTAAGGATAACCTGGCGGTGGATATATTGGAATACGCCCTGGGTAAAGATGGAAGCTTCCGGCCTGTAGCCATAGAAAAGAATGATGAGGCCAGCGCAACCAATTTACCCTTTACTATTGCAATCCCCCTGGTAGATGTTCCTGACGGCAATGTTTATATCAGGCTTAAGGTATCTGACCGGGCAGGTAACACGGTAACGCTTCCCTATTTAGTGAAGAAAGACAGTACACCACCACAGGTTGAACAGATAACCCCGGTAGCTGCCGACACTGTGAATGGGCTTATAACCATTTGCGGAAGAATAGAGGATAACAGCCCGGTTGATTCAGTGGAGTTCAGCGATGATGGTGAGCTTTTTGTACCGGTAAAGGCTGCAGCGATTTTTTCCCATGACATCGACCTTGCTGCATACGAGGAGCTTCCTGAGAAATTCTTTTTCAGGATTACCGACCGGGGCGGTAACCGGACTCTCTTCTCGCCGGAGCTGAATATTGATCTTGAGTCGGACAAACCGGTGGTGCAAATCCAGATACCCGAGGAAGGTATCCTTATACGCAGCGATTTCAGTATTTCCGGCATGGTTTTTGATGATGATTCAGTAAAGACTATCTACTACCGTCTTGATGATAATGAGTTCAAGGAGCTTGTAGGAAGCAACAACTTTGAGATTCCCATACGTTTGGCAGATATTGATGATAACAAGCACATTATAGAGGTTAAGGCAGAGGATTTAGGAGGGGTTTTTAGTGATGTAGCCGTTTCCTGGTTCATGGTTTCAAAAACTGAACCGATTTCTCAGCTCAACACTCCCTCGCTTGAAGAGACGGTAAAGGATACGCTTGTTATTCAGGGAGAATCCTCTGATGCGAATGGGATAAAAGAGGTATTTGTGTCCTTTGATAATGGAAACACCTTCAACCGTATGGATGGAACTGAGAACTGGTCTTACTCACTGGACACCAATATCCTTGAAGACGGCATCTGTTCACTGTTGATACGCGCGGTTGACAGCACAGATGTAGAAGGGCTTTATACCACTCTTATTAAC
>DRHE01000250.1 GCA_011049745.1 Spirochaetales bacterium
GCTTTCTATTACAGGCTCGGAGCTCCTGAAAATCAGCCTCAAAATCAAAAACCGCATCACCCATGATATTCCTGAAAATCCGGTTAAAAAAGGCGATTAACCCGGGTTCACTGCGGTAGTTGGTATTCAGGGCAACAGCAGGCTCCCTGCTCTGTGCGGCGAGTTCCCCGCTTAATCCTTTGAATACACTGACATCGGCGCCGCGGAAGCGGTATATGGACTGCTTTTCATCACCGACAAAGAAAAGCTTATCCTCTTCCAGGTCCTGTGCTTGCGGAATTCCCTCCCCCAGGAGATCCTCTTTTTCGGCCAGCAGGTAGAGCAGCTCCTTCTGTAGCTGATTGTTGTCCTGGAACTCATCGATCATGATGTAGCGGAATTTCTTTTTATAATAGTTTCTCAATGCTTTATTCTTAAGCAGCGCTGCCACGGCCAGTTGGGAGAGATCGGAAAAATCAAGGAGCGCCCGCTTGCGTTTTTCCCTGTCATATTCTGCTTGAAAACTTTCCAGTAGAGATAGAAAACTTTTTAGGATATGTCTATTAGCCAGCAGAGTCCCGACTTCAATCAGCAGCCCGGCTGTTTCCCGCAGTTGATCTACAATATCCTTCATCTGCAGGATTACTTCAGATTTATCGCCGCCCCGTTTGCTTAAGCTAAGCCCGCCCAGCAACTGCGCAAGTTCGTTATAACGTTCCTCTATAAGCAGGCTCTTCAGGGAATCCAGCCTTTTAAGTTCCTCCTTGTTTTCCGCCAGAACTTTACCCGGATGTTCCAGGGTTGAAAGCTGAGCCTTTAGATTTTCCCACTGAGCAGGCAATTGAATAGATTTTTTAATGAGCAAGTCCTGCTGCCGCGCATACATATCCATGAAATCGAAATTTGCTCCCAGGTGCAGGTGATTGACAGCGATGTCGCTTAGAATATTATGCTGTACCCTTTCAAAGCCCATTATGGTGATCAGCTCACTCAAAGCCGGGTCTTCAAGATGAGCAAGGAGGAAATTAAAAGAAGTTTCCTCAGCCAGCTTTTTAATGCTCTCTTCATTGAGATCGAAGTTTTCAGGCAAACCGAATAAATGGCAGCTGCTGCGCACAATCTGTGAACAGAAGCTGTCCAGGGTGGATATCTGGGCGCGGTCGAAGCGTTCAAGCTCTCTGCCGGAATGGCTCTCTCCTGCACCTTTGAGGCGGTGGTAAATTCTTTCATACATTTCAGCCGCTGCCCGGCGGGTAAAAGTGAGGGTCAGGATCTCGTCAACCTGCGCCTTTCTGTGGTGAAGGAGCCAGAGGAATCTTTCGGTGAGCACCGAGGTCTTGCCGGAGCCCGCGCCTGCGGTAATTACCGAGTTGCAGTTAATTGTGTAAGCTTTTTCCTGGTCGGAATCAAAGATCAGTGCCAACTCTTATCACCCCAGAATAAAATTATGCCTGCAGATGCCCGGATAAGGACAGAAGCGGCAGTTTATTTTATTTGCAGTTGTTGCCATGGTAAAATCTCCGTTTTCAATATTTTCGATCATGCCTTCTATTGTTTCAGCCAGGTTCCGACCGGCATACTCCTGGAGCTCAGGTTCATTGTCCAGCACCATGATGTATTTTTTCTCTTCCATTGAATAATAGGCCGCCCAATCTATTTTTTTTCCCGATGCCGCCAACAGGAGAATATAGAAGGGTATCTGAAAGGAGGTGGGCCGGACTTCAAAGATATCCCTGCTCTTCGGTGTTTTGCTTTTTTTATAATCCACCACTCCCATGCCCTTGCTGTTCACAGTTATCCGGTCAATGCGGCCGGCGAGCTTTACCTTTCTGCTTTCCGGCTTAAGAGGAACAGTGAGCAATTTCTCAACATCAATTATTCTCTGCTCCGGAAGTTTTTTCATATCAACCTCCAACAGGGCCAGGGCCAGGTCTTCTATATTCCGGCATTTCTCCCGCCAGAGAGGAAAGAGCGGCAGGGGCTGATTGCGGCCGTAACTCTCGAGCACTCCGTGGGTGGTATCCTTTAGCTGCCCGTGATAGAGGATAAAATGATCTCTTTCTAAATACCCGCCTCGCTCTATTACCCATTGGTAGAAGCAGCGGTAGATTTCATGGAGGATATTACCGGTCTCCCTGGCTTCCCAGCTTTCCGGCAGGTAGCTCTCTTCCTCCATGGACAGGCCGCGATCAAGTAAAAAATTAAAGGCGCAATTATCATACTGCTCCAGGCTGGAAGGAGAAATTACCAGATATCCATCTCTGTAACGCAACCGGCGGCTGATAACGCTCCTCTGTTCCTGACCAAGGGGAGTATGCCATAGATTGAGACTTTTTACTTTCAGAGAGGTCTTTACGGCCCGGTGCAGTCCCTGAAGCTGACCGTGGTAGAGTCTCTTAGGTCTTGCAACCTGCTCCTTTGACCAGAGCGCCCTCTCCACACAGTATGGATCGGTGAGGCGCTCCTCATCTTTTTCACTGAAATTGGAAATAGCGCCCGAGGTAACAAAGAGAGCAGGGGGCAGAGAGTTCCCCGAGAAGGACTTCCGGGCATAACTGAAAGAGACCTCTTCTCCGGACAGGGAATAGAGGCGGATAAAGGGAGCGGAGAGGTCATATTCTCCGGTTGATAAAATATCTGCCAGGCTATACTCCTCATGGATGTTGAGAAAAGGATAGGGTCTGATTATATATTCAGTGGCGGACTGGCAGGCATTGATGATAAAATGATACCTGGGGCAGATTCCGGCGGCGAGCCGGTAGGGATAGACTGCAATACCGGGCGGAAGATCGACCGGCGCATAGGGCTTCTCCTCCAAATAGGCAATCCAGATTGCAAAAGGGGAGAAAAACCGGCGGCTGTTGCAGCAGCCAGAGGCGGTGATCAGCTCGTTTAAAGCCTTCAGGGAGAATTGGAATACCTTGAGTTCATCTTCGTTGAAATCAGCGGTGGAAAGAAAAGAATCGCTGAAGCTTAAGAGCCTCTCTTTAAGGTCGGTAAAATCTACGCTTGCAGCGATCGCTTCCAGATTGTTTTTCAGCCGCTTGAAATAGCCGGCTATCTCACGTATATCCGCAGTTTCAAAACCGCCCTGCGGCTCAGAAGAGGCCAATGCCTTGTTGATATTTTCCTGCCACAGATCGATCTTCACACCGGGGGTGGTGTAATTCCTGAATACACGGTAATAAACTGCGAAGCGTATCAGCTTGCGGTTAAGCTCTTCTTTTTTCCAGGGAACAGCACGGTTCAGCAGCAGGGCTTTTAATGATTCTATGCTGAAGCCTGAGTCTATGCATCTCTTCATGTCACTGAATAATCTTGCCTGGGGATAGCGTAATAGCGGTTTACTCTGGTGTATCTGCAAGGGCACTTCATGGAGCCTTGAGAGCAGCAGCAGCCGGCTTTCCAGTTCCTCTAAATCGGGAGCAGAGATCGCTATTTCCGCCGGGTCTACCTGGTCGTCCAATAACGCCCCGATTTTGAGCAGGACCCGGTTAAGCTCCTCTTCCGAGTTTTCGAAAGAGGTGAGCTTAAGCTCCGGACCGGGAGCTTCATCAGTGAGGGATATGATTTTTATTTCAGGATGGTTGCTGAGCCATCCTTTTCTGTTGAGATAGTGAAAGTCAGCGAGTATTTCCGGGTAAAAGAGAAGATAATTAAGATTATTAACCTCCAGGCAAGGCTTTTGATAACCCGGTTCAAAGAGACGGCCCGCCTCCAGGAACTCAAGATATTTATCCAGAAGCAGCAGCAGGTCTTTCTTTTTGTCTGCTTCTATTCCCTGGCCCAGGCGGGGAATATCAGAGATCCTGTTCAAGCAGGGCAGGATCTTTCTCAAGGCAGTAATCTGCAAAAGGGAGTATTCAGCATATTCCCTGGGAATAATGGACCGGAAAAAGCTCTTTTCCCTGTTTTCCTCGAGCAGGTGGTGCAGGAAAAGGGTGCGCACTTCTTCATTTGCCGGCTGTAAACCGGGAGGAGAATATTTGAAGGTGGTTTTTTTAAAGTGATCCCAGGAAATAAAGCGCTCACGGCTCAATGTCCTGCGGTGTGTGAAGGAAAAAGATCTTTTCAGCCAGAAGCGGGATGCGGTTTCAGAGGGAAAAACGAATATTGTATCTCTCTTTTCTATATACTGTTTTATGCTTTGAAGCAGTTGCATTTAAGAGATAAGCTTTTTCAGGAGATGCTCATTCTTTCGCCATTTGGGCCTTACCTTTACCCTGACGTCGAGCTTCACCTGGTAGGGAAAGAGAGTGTTTAGCTCTGCCGTTGCCTGCCGTACGATATCGCGAATAAGTTCTCCCTTTTTACCCACTACTATACCTTTTTGTGAATCACGCTCAACACAGATAAATATCCGCGCCCAGAGTTGAGTCCCCTGGTTGTGCATCTCCATATCAGCC
>DRHE01000251.1 GCA_011049745.1 Spirochaetales bacterium
GGAAGTGCAGACCCTGGAAAAGAAGCTGGCCGAATATGCGGGGGTATCCTTCTCTGTGGGATGTGCCAGCGGTACGGATGCGCTTCTAATGTCCCTTATGGCCTATGGTGTTAACCGGGGAGATGCCATATTTACTTCCCCATTTACCTTCATCGCCACTGCCGAAGTCATCAAATTGCTAAACGCTACCCCTGTATTTGTTGATATTGATCCCGATACTTTCAACATTGATGCAAAGAAACTAAAAAGCTCAATTGAAAATATAAAAAACGAGGGAAAGCTAACGCCCAGGGGTATTATACCGGTTGATATTTTTGGCCAGCCGGCGGATTATGATGAGATTAACAGCCTGGCTGAAAAATATAACCTTTTTGTGCTTGAAGATGCCGCCCAGAGTTTCGGCGGCCGGTATAAAGGCAGGAAAGCCTGTTCTTTAGCCCATGTTGCGGCCACCAGCTTTTTCCCCGCCAAACCCCTTGGCTGCTACGGAGACGGCGGCATGATCTTTACCGATAACCGGGAACTATATGATAAATTAATATCCATACGTGTGCACGGTAAGGGAAAGGATAAATATGATAATGTGCGCGTAGGACTGAACGGCAGGCTTGATACTTTACAGGCGGCAATTCTTTTAGCCAAGTTTGAAATATTCGACAATGAGATCAGACTGCGCCAGGAAACGGCCCGGAGATATGACGAAGGATTGAAAGATCTCTGTCAGACGCCCTTGGTAAAAGACTTCAATCTCTCCGCCTGGGCGCAGTATTCGATTATGCACCGGGAGCGCGATATGATTATCAATCATCTTAAAAGCAAAGATATCCCCACCGCAATCTACTACCCTAAACCCCTTCATTTACAGGGGGCATTTACTCATCTGGGTTACGGCAGGGGAGATTTCCCGGTAAGTGAGCAGGTTTCAGATAATATTTTCAGTTTGCCCATGCACCCATACCTTAAGAGCGTTGATCAAAAGCGAATAATCGCTGTAATTCATGAAGCTTTGGCATGAAAGGCATAAAAAAGGATTTCTTCACAGCTCTGAAAACCCTCTGTGCTCCATTATATTTTATACACCGCTATTGCGATAAAACCGGCTGTTGTTATAAATTGAGCAAAGGATAAATCATGACAACCGTAAGCCAATATGCAAAAAACATTGCTGTTATCGGTGCCGGTTATTGGGGGAAGAACCTGGTGCGTAATTTTCATGAACTAGGTTCCCTGCATACTATTTGTGACAGTGAAACCCGGACCCTGCTTGATTTCAGTAATAAATACCCCGGACTGAATACTGCGGCTGATTTTGAAGAAGTACTGGATAACCAGGATATCGAGGGAGTTGTAATTGCTCTTCCGGCTGAACACCACTTCAGCTATGCAAAAAAGGTCTTAACAGCCGGAAAGAATGTCTATGTGGAAAAGCCGCTTGCCTTAGAAATGAAGGAAGCTCAAGCCCTGGTTGCCCTGGCAGAGCAAAAAGAGCTGATTTTGATGGTAGGTCATCTGCTGCAGTACCATCCTGCATTTATACGGCTGAAGGAGTTGGTCTACCAGGGGGAATTGGGCAAAATAAACTATATATATTCAAACAGGCTCAGTCTCGGCAAAATCCGCAGGGAAGAAAACATACTATGGAGTTTTGCCCCCCATGATATCTCCATGATCCTTGCCCTTTGCCGGGAAGAACCGGTGAGGGTCTCCGCTTTCGGGGGTAATTATCTTCAAAAGAAAATTGCCGATGTTACGCTTACCCAGCTTGAATTCAAGAGCGGAATAAAATGTCACATTTTTGTTTCCTGGCTGCACCCTTTTAAGGAACAGAAGCTTGTTGTGGTAGGAGATAAGAAGATGGCGGTGTTCAGTGACACGGAAGAATGGGGAAACAAACTGCTTATTTATTCGCACTCCATAACCTGGGAGAACGGAATTCCGGTTGCCAACAAGGCTGCCGGACAGAGCATCAACGTGGAAAAATCTGAGCCATTAAAGAATGAATGTCGCCATTTTCTTGAGTGTATTGAAAATAAGCGCCGGCCGCTGACCGATGGGCAGGAAGGGCTCAAAGTACTTAAGGTACTGCAGCAGGCACAAAACAGTCTGGAAATAAAGGAGAAATAAATTGAGTGATTTTTTTGTGCATGAAAGTTCTTATATTGATGACCGGGTTAAAATAGGCAAGGGAACCAGGATCTGGTATTTTTCCCATATTCTTGCTGATACGGAAATCGGCGAAAACTGTTCCATAGGACAAAATGTAGTGATCGGACCCAAGGTTAAGGTAGGAAAGGGCTGTAAGATCCAGAATAATGTTTCAATCTACCAGGAGGTGGAGCTGGAAGATGATGTTTTCTGCGGTCCCTCCATGGTATTTACCAATGTGCTCATTCCCCGGGCTTTTATTGAAAGAAAGCATGAATTCAAAAAGACACTGGTCAAACGCGGAGCCACCATGGGTGCCAACTCCACAATTGTCTGCGGCAACACAATAGGCAGGTATGCAATGGTAGCTGCCGGGGCGGTGGTTACTAAAGATGTGGCTGATTATGCGCTTGCAGCAGGAGTACCGGCCCGGAGAACAGCCTGGGTCTGCAAGTGTGCCCATACCCTGCCGGAATTCAATGAAGCAGCCATTACAGAATGTAAAAGCTGCGGCAGCCAGTACAAACTGGATAATGGAAAACTTACAGCGCTCAAAGGTTTCTTATAGGCTCTATCTTGCACTCCCATAAACCATCCGATTATCACTCCTGTGAGGCTTTAGTAGAGCGGTATAGGTTCCGCCCAATCCAGATAAGCATCTAACTGGCCGCAGAGGAAATAGGGCAGATTAAGAAGCCGGAAGGTCTTACCATAGCGAGTGGTGACTGTTTCTAAAGAGATACCACCGGCGTATAACCTTACAGCTAAATCGAAATCCACCCTCCGCATGTATTCATGCAGTGATCGAAGAGTCCCTGATTTTCCCGACTTGACTTCCACCGGAATAGGAAGGCCTTTGTATAGGTGGATAAAGTCAAGTTCAGCGCTTGCCCCTGCCTTTTCCCGGACCCAAAAAAGAGGTTTCCGGTGCTGTTTGCTGTCCATAGCCATGAGTTGCTGTCCTACGATATGCTCAGCCAGCCTGCCACGGTAGATCCCGCCTAAATCAGATATACCGATATACTGTTCCTGAAGGCCTGCATAATAGTTAACCAGTCCCGTGTCCAGAAAGAGCAAGCGCGGTGACTTACGCTTGTCCGGCAGCAGCGGCAGCTCGGTTCCTGTAACCGGGTAGAGCAGATATAGCAGCATGGCCCGCTCCAGCGTTCGCAAAGCTTCTCCCATTTCCCGGGAGCGATAAGATGAGTTGCCAAATCCCTGGAATTTTATTCTTTTTCCTGCTTCCAACGGCGCTGTCTCAATAGCATGTCTGATATGCTGAAACATCGTGCTGTTCCTGGCATACTTAGCTGCATCATCAGTGTATGAAACCATGAGACTCTCATAGAGATTCGTAAGCCCTCCAGGATCCTGGTGCTCGACATAGTCCGCAACTACAGCAGGCATACCCCCTATCAGAACATACTCATTGAAGACATCAAGAAGTCGTCCATGGGCATAAGAAGGCATGGGCACAGTTTTCAGGGCCTGTATGGCTGAATCATCCC
>DRHE01000252.1 GCA_011049745.1 Spirochaetales bacterium
ATATTATTTTTTTCTCCGGGATTCAATTATTAATAGCTCTACTGTTTTCAGGCTTCATTCTTTTATATGATATTATTATTAAAGCGCCGGATTTTGACTTCATTCCGGAAAAAAAGAAGCTCCCAGGTAAATACTTGAGACCCCACCCCTTAAGAATGGTATTGGAAACAATTTTTCGTTTATTCCCTCTGCCCGAACCTGTCGCCCTATATGAGCTCGGAAAGCCGGGTGATAAGTCGCCTGTAATAGTCACCGGAAATTATGAGCTTACCGTAAGACGGGTTGCCGGAGCTCTTAACGGATTGGATTGCCGGCTTTTAATATGTGACAGCAGGGGTATTAATGTCTGGTGTTCAGCATTAAGCGGTCATTTTTCGCAAGAATCTATTATCCAGGCTATTGAGTTAACCAACCTATTTAAATACGTCTCCCATAAAAAACTTATTCTGCCCCAATTATCCGCAGCTGGCATGGATGTACAGATGATAAAAGAGAAAACAGGCGCAACAGTTATTTTCGGTCCAATATATATTGAAGACATTAAAGATTTCCTGAATAAGAGCAGGAAGGAATCAGAATTACGGGGTGTCAGATTCGCTATCCGTCAGAGAATTGAAATGGCTCTGGGCAGCCCGCTGATCCTTGCCGCGTTGCTGAGCCTTGTTTTTCTCTTTATTGACCTGTCTAAACTTCCCTTCATCCTTGCGCTTCTGTACCTTTTTATTCTGATTCACGCTATTATCTATCCTTACAGACCAGTTAAGGATATTCGTATCTGGTCATACTTATATGCTCTTTCAGCAGCTGCCGTGGCCGGAGGGCTCAGCCTTTCTACTCGATTTTTTACTCTTCCCTGGTCAATCGGATCAGCCCTTACCACTGGAATTGGCATTCTCTATCTTATACACGAATTTGAAGGTTGGTCGCCCATGGTCAAATACAATCTTCAATCAATCTATAAAGCCGCCCAGCTCCCCGAAATTACTGTAAACAGGGCACTCTGTACAGGCTGCCGGTTGTGTACCCAGGTCTGCCCGAAAGGCGTTTTCACAATTACCGACGGTAAGTCTGAAGCTGCTAAGCCAAAGGAATGTATTACCTGTTCCGCCTGTTACAAGCGCTGCCCCGTAAAAGCTATTGTGCATTCTTCCGATTCACCGCTGAAATAATCAGAGCCTCTTTAAAGCAACTTGAATATACTCTAGCCAGTATTTCTTGATAAAGACCATTATCGGGATGGCAAGAAGTATCCCTACCAGGCCAAATAGGGATCCAAAGAGCATAATGCCGATTAAAATAATAAACCAGTTGATTTCCATTCTGTTTCCCTGTATTTTCGGAGAGAGAATCCAGACTTCGAGCTGACTTGCACAGATAAGGACAATAAGTGCTTTCATAAGTCCGACCGGTCCTCCGTGAGAAAAACCAAGAACCAGCGCTGGTATGGCTGCTATAGCAGCTCCCAAATAGGGAATAAAATTTGCTATACCCGAAAGGAATCCCAAAAACAGAGAATAAGGAATACCGGATATAAACATGCCGACTCCAACTATCATTCCCACACATAGAGCAATTATCATCTGTCCGCCGATAAAATGTCTTACGCTGTTATAGTAATTTCCTACAAAAGATATTGCTTTATTTCTTCCTGAAAAAGGGAAAAACCGCCACAGGTTCTTCTTTAAAACGGGCATAACAGAGGTTAAATAGGAAGCTGTTATAATAAAAATAACCACACCGGTCATTGCACCAGGGATATTCTGAATTATATAATTAAGAGCTGTTACTCCGATAGCTGTAAATTTATTAACAAGTTCGCCTGTAAAAGAGTTAAGCCAGCCGGTTATTGTTATACCAATTTCTGTTCTCTCAAAAAACTCAGGCAGTTTTATACCGGTAAATGATTCTGAAAGTGATGAAAAAATTCTTTTACCCTCATCAAGAATAATAGGAATTATCTGAAGAAGCCCGTAAGCAAGCAGAGCAAACATAACCACTGAAGAAATAACAATTGCCAGGTTATAGGAAATAAACTTTAACTTACTCAATTTCCTGGCTGGCACTTCAATGATCATTGAAAGATACCAGCCAAAAGTGATTGCCCCAAGAATTGTCGGCGACAGGTTATAGAGAAATATAAAAGCAGAAATATATATTAGAAAAACCCATAAAGAAAAATCAAATTTTCCTCTACCCCGGATATTGGCACGATTCCTATTATAGGATTCTTTTCCATGTTTTTTTTTAAAATACATTGAACCACCCTGCGAACATCATTATATATAAAATGCTTAATATCTTCAACATGCTGTCATAATCCAACGCATTCAGAACAGTTCTTCCAGGGTGTAGAAGATATTCTTATCTGTTCCGAAGATCATCCAGTTCCCGGAAATCACCGGAGCACTGAGCAGGGCTCCTTCAAGCTCCAGCTCCCACAGCAGGCTCCCGTTTTTTGCCAGCAGGCAGATCAGACGGGGCTGCTTGCCCAGCTCTTCAATACCCCGCAGCCCAAAGTAGACTCGATTACCGGAAACCGTTGGCGCACTGCTTGTGGGCACGTCGAAGGTACGCTCCCAGGCCAGAGCACCGGATTTCGCCCTGAAGGCCCGAACCCTGGTATCACCGCTGGTATAGATCAACAGATTCTTCCACATGGCCGGTGCCAGATAGTCGAGAAGCTTCATGTTTTGGTCAAACATCGTGTTCGTGTTGAGCTCGAGCTCGCCACCCCATTCTGAGTGGTCGGTTGTTTTCCAGAGTATCTTCCCCGTGCTGCGCTCAAAGGCGTAGTAATTAAAGAGCCAGAACTCCTTGCGGTTGGCTGCCGTAGACATATAGAGTGTGTCCCCTTTTAGAGCGGGAAATGAGTACCAGACGGCATTCATTGCTGCGGTATCCATGACCCACAGGTAGGCCTGCTGCGTTAGATCAAAAGCCCCGAAGCTGTGGGCCCGCTTGAGAGGTCCGGGCGCAAAGTACATTATGTCTCTGTAGATCTGGAAGGTGTCATAGTGCCAGATTGGATTGGGCAGGGTAAACAGGGGGTTGCCGTCGCTGGAAAGAAAGTAGGTTGTCCCGCCATCGCTGGAAAAAATTACCAGATTATTGTATACCACCACGGTGGACTGCACCGTACTGTCCGCCTGGAAGCTCCACACCTCTTCGCCCATCTCCTGTGAGACCGCATAGACCTTGCCGTCATTGGCCCCAAAGTAGATATTCTGTCCATCGGCACAGGGAACGGAGTTGATGGCCCCCTTAGTCTTGAATACCCAACGCATGTAGCCGCTTTCAATATCCAGGGCGTAGAAGTTGCCGTCAGTGGATCCAAAGTAGATGGTATCGCCCAGCACGACCGGATTGTTAAATGCGTAGGTCGGTTTGGGCTGCAGGCGCAGCTTCCACTTTATGCCCAGGGGTGGGTGCAGCCTGGTTGCCGTGGCACCCTGCCCCTGGTCTCCCCTGAACATGATCCAGTCGCGCTTCTGAGCACAGGCGCTGAGGCTGAGCAGAAGGATCAGGGTGTAGAGGAGGAGCTTTCTCTTCATCCGTAGTACAGGCTCCTCAGGCTGAACAGGCGCTTAAGGCGGCTCTTGACCCCTGTTCTCCGGCAATCTTCCAGGATGCGGCTATAGCTCTCCCGCAGCTGCTGCCAGCGCAGTTCCTTTTCGCCAGGGTCAAATCGTTCCCGAAATCTCAGCACCGTATACAACACGGCAAAGGGATATAGCTCCGGATACCGGATCGCGTATTCAAGAGGTGTCTGGGAAGAGGTTTTGTAATCATAGCCGTTTACGGAGAGCTTTATCAGAAACAGGGTCAGCAGGGCTTTCAGTGCTTTTAGGCTCTGTGCCTTGGACAGGGTGCGGAGGTAAATCTCCCTTCCATAACGGTACAGGTAGAGGATGATCACCATTCCTGCAGAAATCCCGAGCAGGATTATCAGTAAGCTTTTCCAGGGAAAAGGAAATCTCTCCTCCCCAATCGTTTCCCCCTGAATCAGGGGGATCACTACATCGAGAGCGTTGAAACCACCACCGGCAAGCGGGGGCAAAGCATAGGCAGTGGTTTCAAAATCCACCCAGCCGTAACCCGGCAGATAGAGCTGCACCCAGGAGTGCAGGTGGGCAGTGGTCACGAGAACAAGCTGATCGAGGGGAAATTCCTGCAAAGACTCGATGGCCTCCCGTAAATAATAGACTCCCTGCCGGTGGACCGGGGTTTGCAGCTGCCGGGATACAAGGTATCCGGTCACGACCCGGGAGGGAATTCCCGCCAGACGGCACAGGATGGCCGTGGTATTCGAAAACTCGGTACAGTCGCCCCTTTTGAGGTGCAGGAGAAAATTCTCCATCTTGGTCACATGCACGGTGTCATCGAATCCCAACTCGTACTGGTAGCCGGCGAAGCTTTTCAATATCCCTTCGATCCGTTCGTAGTATCCTGTTCTGTCACCCACGGCCTGCTGCAAATGGTTTTCGAATGAGCTTTGGACGGCTGCCGGCAGTGGAACCTCCAGAAAATTTTTAAGTTCCTCTCTCTCCGTTTCGCTTAAGCCTTTGATATCCAGCCAGTCCTGCTTTTGGCTGCTGCTGAGACTGGAGACAGTGTTGAAGGAAAAATCGAAAGGGTGAAACCTCCGGTTCAGCACCGTGGGCTCAATAGCGAAGGGCCGATAGGGGAGGAACCGCTCAGCAAGGGTGGAGAGGGTAAAGATGTCCACCAGCCGTCGCTTGCGCTCTGCCATCGCTCTCGTGTCCTCCCAGGTTTCTAGAAAACGACGATAGGAGAGCTCATTGAGCGTCTCCTCCTGGGAGAACAGGAAACCCTCAACACCATCGAAACGCCCGAAATATGCCCCGGCCGCATACAAAGGATCAGCTTTACTGGCGACAACCATCACCGCGTACTGCTTATTCCCCTTGCCCTTGACAATGCGGCCCCATTGATCCGCAGGGATACCTTCCAGCTCAGAGGATCCGGTCTCTGAGGAATCCCCCGGTTCCTGCTCTCCACCGTTTTCACCCTCTTCATTACCAAAATCGTTATCAGAGCGTAAATTTCCTCCCTCCAGACCCTCTCCCCACTCATTCAGTGGGAAAGGCTCTGGTTTGATATCCCGATTGATGGGGTTGAAAACCATGGCGTGGCGGACAAAATCCGGCGGCAACAAGAGAATGATGGCTAGAACTGCCGGTACAGCCAGGACCAGGACCAGGATCATTTCTCCGGGTCCCCGCTTTTCCCGCTCCCGGTGAAAGACACTCAAGTACAGAACCAATCCATAGAGGAGGAAGGTGCATATCAGAAGCGCCAGGATGACCTGGGTCAAACCTGTTCCCGCTGCGGCAGCCGACTCAGAAGACCTTGAGAAGTTGATAAGCTTGTAGTACAGGAAAGCGAGAAAGAACTGCTCCAGGATACCCACGGCGATAATTTTCCCTTTAAAGATCAACACGGTAAAGAGAAAGGCGACCCCGGCGCCGGCCATGTAGACTAAAGCTGTCAGGGTGATCCCGGAGATAAATACAACAAAGATTAAAACAGGCCCCAGCGCCAGGAGCAGCCAGTTTCTAAAAGCCAGGCGCGGAGGCGCCAGATAGAAAGCGATGAGCATTTCTACAGGTATAAGAACGAACCAGAAACCCAGTCCGATCCGATCGTAGGGAACCACCACGGCGGGATGGATGCGCGGTATAAAGATAGCAAGCAGATAGAGAGCAAGCCGTGTAAAAAAAAGGAGGTTCTTCATCTATACCGCCTTGACATCCAGCGCCACCTGCTCCATAGCGGCCCAGCCAGGAAGTGTTGTGGGTGCTGCTTCGATTCTTTCACGTCTGAGGGCCCAGGGACCGGGAACCACGGGAAAGGCCTCAGCCTCAAAAATTCGGATCGCCTCGCCGCGGCCGCGGGAGGTGGTAAACAGATGGATCTTTGCCCTGGGTAGTGCTGAGGCTGACAGGGTTTCGTCGAATACCGTTGTAAAGATAAAAAGATCCCCGGCAACAGACAGGGGGCTGAGGCTGTAGGGGTCCCCCTGATAGAAGAGGCTGCTTAACTCACTGCTGAATTGCCGAATGTCCTCTTCTGTTTCCAATAGATGGATGCCCCGTGCAGTGCGAATCCTAAACCGGTATTCCGGGTGCTCTCGCTTATTCTCTCTTATAAAGGCCAGCAGCCGGCTCTTGATAGCATTCAGGTGAGCAATTGATTCAACGGTTTCTCTCTTTTTTTTCCAGAAATGCCTGAAATCGATGGAGATCTGCCTGGTTTTTTCCTGAGTTACCGGGGATATTCTGGTAATCAGCACTGCCAGGCGGCTTGAGGCTTTCCAGTTGATATCCCGCAGCCGGTCACCCGGGATATACTCCCTCATGTAATATTTTTCCTCTTCGGAGCTTTTTTTCCTGCTCTTATCTTCGTAACCCAGTGCAGGATCAATGGTACGTTTCAGAAAGCGCTCCAACGGCGCCGGGTGCACGGTCAGCATCCGAACCGGGGGCAGGCCGAATCCCGAGCGGGTCAGACCGAAGATATCCCTGATTTCATAGCGGATACGGGCAGCCCAGGTACCGGATAGCGGAAAGTACAGAGGGAGGGGATGGTCAGCTACCTGGACCAGGGCGATCTTTCGGTATAGGAAGAGCGAGGCATTTTGTCCTACGGTCATTCGCCCGCTTAAGTGGCAGTGAAAACGGAAGAAATATTTGGTTTTACCGGCCTCTGTGTGAAGCCAGTGAGCCGGGCCCGATTTTCTGGCGTACAGCGGGGAAGAAGAGTCCCAATGAATCGAGACCCGCTTGAATCTAATCGCCTGCAGCCGTCCCAGAAACACCAGCAGGATCAGGACCAGCAGGGCCACCAGAGAGAGCAGTAGGGCATAGGGGTTTTGAAACGAAAGCCCCCGCAACAGCAGGACCAGGGCAATGACAAAAAGAATCGTTCCGCCGGCGCTGAAAGGGTAGTAGAGGAAGGCTATTCTATGGAATTTTTTTAAAAATTCTTTCAGGGCTCTTTGAGAATTGAGAGCGCTCATTGCCGCGTATAATGCTGCCCACCGTTAACGGGTGTGGTCAGCAGGATCTCCTTGAGAATTGACTCTGCGGTAAGAGAGGAGTCTTTCATAATCACCCGGTGACAAACAGCAGGCAGGAAGATCTCCTTCACCAGGTCGATGGATACATAGTCCGCACTACGGAGGAGGGCCAGGGCCCGGCACAATCTGGAGACCTTGACCCCGGTCCGGGGGCTGGCGCCCATCAGAACCTCCGCATGGGAACGGGTCTGCCTGACACAGTAGACGATATAGTCCACCACATCCTGATGAATCGTTACCTGATCTACTTTTTGCTGCCACTCAAGAAGCTGCCGCGAATCCACTACCGGCTTGAAATCCTTCCAGCCGTCGTTCCTGCTGTGCTGCTTGATAATCTCAGCCTCATCGTGGGCAAGCGGATACCCCATGGATAGTTGAACCATAAAACGATCCAGTTGCGGGGCCGGGAGGGGGAACAGATGAACGCCCTTCAGATTCATCGTGGCAATCAGAAAGAAGGGATCGGGTAGGTCATAGGTTTTTCCCTCAGTGGTTACTGTCTGCTCCTCCATGGCCTGGAAAAAGCTCCCCTGAGTTTTCGGGGTGAGCAGGTTGATCTCATCGCACAGCACGAAATTGGCAAAAATGGGACCGCGAATGAACGTCAACTCTATTGAATTGCCGATAAAACGGCTGAATCCCAGAATATCCTGGGGCAGGAGGTCCACTGTGCACTGTATCCGGCTGAAAGCTTCCGCCTTTAGCCCGTGAAGCTCCGGATCCACGAGCTGCCACTGAAAAGAGCCGGCCAGTGCCCTGGCCAGAGAGGTTTTGCCCACCCCATGGGAATCGGCCAGCATGACATGGCCGCCGGCAATCAGCGCCGCGATGATATACTGGAGTTTCTTTGTGTCGACACTGATGACTGACTTTATATTTGAACAGAGCTTCTCAACGCCCTCTTTCACCGGGAGGTCAAAAGAACTTTCCAGGGTCTCTACAGGTTCGCTGGCCCCTTTCCCTTTGGAGTCCGTATGTGCATCCACTAAACTCAACAATAGGGATAAAGCCTGGTAAAGTCAATGTGCAAATCATGCGTTGGAGCAAGTCGTAAAATTGCCGGATTACCCCGTTCCGGTCCGGTTTGTGAATATATTGCTTTTAGATCACGTATTTTGCCTCTCTTCTCTTTGATCAAAAAGTGGTTCATCTGAAAATCATAAATTGACTTGCTTTCTTTTACTTCAATGGAGAATCGTTCGATTTTTAACCTGGCTGAACACGAAGAGTTGACCGATATTGCCTGTAGCTTGGCCCAAACCCTGGTAAGAGATTCATTTGTACCAAAACTAAAAGAGAGCTGTAGTGAATCTCCATCCCTTAAAACAGGTATATTAATTTGGGGAATCGGCATTTTCTTATACCATTTTATCATCTGCAGAATCAGCCGGATGGATTCAGCACTCGCGTACGCCTGGCCACCGGTATTCAGCTGAACGGAAGCTTTCAGTTCAATGGTAACGGTACTCTTTGCCGGGATGTCCAGGTA
>DRHE01000253.1 GCA_011049745.1 Spirochaetales bacterium
AACCGCTTTCAGTAACGGTACGCGGCGAGATTTTTCTGGCCAAATCCCTCTTCCACAAGATCAACTTAAAGCTCGAAACCCCCTATGCCAACCCGCGAAACCTGGCCTCAGGTACATTACGCCGGGTAAAAAGCTCGGAAGCGGCGCAGCTGCCACTGGATATATTTATCTATGAGGGCTACTTTGATGCTCCGGCAGCTTCCCACCGCCAGATACTGAGAGAACTGGAGCTTCTGGGCTTCAAGTTGAATAAGAACATCGGCTTTTTCAGCGATGCTGATGATTTAACAGGAATCCGGCAGGAGCATCCCCTATGGCAGGTAGGCCCTATTGGGGAGATTGAGGATTTTTTAAAGCAGGCGCAAGCCCGGAGGGAGATATTGGATTACGAGATCGATGGGCTGGTGATAAAGGTAAATGAGATCAGGGCAAGGGAAATCCTGGGTTTTACCGGCCACCATCCCCGCTGGGCCATAGCCTACAAATTCGAAGCACCTGAGGGGTCCACTATTATAGAGGCTATTCAGGTACAGATTGGCAGAACCGGCAGGGCCACTCCCGTTGCCAGGGTACAGCCGGTACGTATATCCGGCTCTACAATTTCCAATGTTACTCTCCATAACCAGGAGTACATAAATATTCTCGATCTGGCCATTGGCGATAGAGTAAATGTATCCAAAAGGGGCGATGTGATCCCGGCAGTTGAAAGACTTGTGGAGAAGAACCAGGAGGGCAACTCCACCTGGAAGATGCCGGCACTCTGCTCTTCATGCGGCAGCTCCTTAAGCCGCAGCGGCGCCCATCATTTCTGCTTCAACGCCAACTGCCCGGACCAGGTGCGGGCAAGGATCCACTTCTTTGCCGCCCGTGACCAGATGGACATTGAAAACCTGGGACCGGAGACCCTGGATGTCCTCATTGACAGAGGATTGATCAAAGATCCTGGGGATATTTACCATTTCGATCCGGAAGTTCTAATGGATCTCCCCGGCTTCGGCCGCAAGAAAATAGAGCTGCTGAAAAAGGGTATCGAGTCGAGCAAACAAAAGCCCTACCGGATTGTACTGCAGTCTTTAGCCATACCGGAGATGGGTCAGAAGGTAATCGAGCTTCTTATTGGGGCGGGTTTCAGGGACATTGAATCGCTTTTCAAGCTTGCTGAAACAGCCAACATTGAGGCGCTTACCTCGATCCACGGGATCGGTGAAAAAACAGCAGCCTCAATTATCAACAGCCTGAAAACCCTTAAGTTAAGGCAGAGAATTGAAGGGCTGAAAAAACAGGGACTCTCTTTCAGTGAAGAAAAATCACTCCCGGAAGCGCAATTTCCGGCTATTTTCAAAGACATGAGCTGGTGTATAACGGGGAGCTTTGTCCATTTCCAGCCGCGTGAACTGGCCGCAGAAGAGATAAAAAAACGGGGCGGCAGGGTAACTTCCACGGTTACCGGTAAAACCACCCACCTGTTAGCAGGCAGCGCCGCGGGCAGCAAAATGGAAAATGCCCTCTCCCTGGGCGTGAAGATAATTCAAGAAGAAGAATTCTTGGAATTTCTCCAATCTCCCCAAAATATCCTTGACTTCTCCTCTACTTGAGCTTTAGAGTATAGGAAATAATAATACTCTAAGGAGGAGGATAAAATGAAGAATTGGAAAAAAATAGCGGGAATAGCTGTAATTTTCCTACTCGCCATTTCTGTGCTTAGCTTCGCAGGAGGTGCAGGCGAAGAAGTCGAAGAGGCTAAATTCAAAATCGGTATTGCCTTCGATGTGGGCGGCAGGGGAGACAAATCTTTCAATGATTCAGCCTATGCCGGCCTGGTACACCTGGCCAAAGATTTCAAGGGCTATATTGCCGGCGACCCGGATAAGGTTGATTTCGGCAAAGAGATCGAGCTCAAATACCTGGAGCCCAAATCAGGAGGTCAGGACAGAGAGCAGCTCCTGCGCATTATGGCTGAAGACGGCTACAACCTGGTTATCGGCGTCGGCTTTATGTACTCCGATGCACTCGGTAAAGTGGCCAAAGACTTCCCCAATGTGCACTTCGGCATAATTGACGGCTGGCTTCCCGACCTGAATGAAAGCAGCAATATTACCTGCCTGGGATTCACCGAACATGAAGGTTCATTCCTGGTGGGCGCAATAGCCGGACTCAAGAATAAAGAGCTTGGCGGCAAGCTGGGATTTATCGGCGGTATGGACATGCCGCTGATCCATAAGTTCCAGGCCGGTTTCTATGCCGGAGCCATGTATGTAGACCCCGGGATGCGCAAAGAGGGCATGCTCCTAGGACAGTACATCGGCAAAGACGGTTCTGCCTTTAATGACCCCAAAACAGGCGAAAGTATTGCCATAAACATGTACAAGCAGGGCGCTACCATTATCTATCATGCAGCCGGCGGTTCGGGAAACGGGCTTTTTAAAGCAGCTAAGGATATGGACAAAATTGCCATTGGTGTCGACTCCGACCAGGGATACGGCTATGCAACCGGAGATAATGAAGAAGAAAAGGCCATGGCCGAACACATTCTTACCTCCATGCTCAAGAGGGTGGATAACGCTGTTTACCTGACCGGCAAAGAGATGATTAACAACAGCAAGGTTGTAGGAGGTTATACGACCTTTAATTTACCGGTTGACGGCGTGGGCTATGCCTTTAATGAGTTCAACAAGGACAAGCTTGCCGATGTCAAAGCTGAAGTTGACAAGCTGAAACAGAAGATAATCAGCGGTGAAATAACCGTACCGGATCACGACTCCCAGCTGCCAGATTGGATGGCTAAGACCTTTTAACTTAGCATAAAAACTTAAGGCGGGGCCGGCTTTGACTGGTCCCGCCTTTTATTTATAATCGATAATGCAGGAGGCTTTACTTAATGTCCGGAACAGTCCTTTTGCGGATGGAGGAAATTACCAAAACATTTCCCGGGGTGCGCGCCAATGATAAAGTATCTTTTGACCTGAAAAGCGGCGAGATCCACGCCCTGGTTGGTGAAAACGGGGCCGGTAAAACTACTCTTATGAAGATACTCTACGGCCTTCAGAAACCCGACTCCGGGACTATTTATCTTAAAAGTAAGCCTATCTCCATTAAAAATCCCAAAGATGCCATTCACCAGGGCAT
>DRHE01000254.1 GCA_011049745.1 Spirochaetales bacterium
ATATAAAACGCGGCATCTTTAAGTAGAAGAAATTGAAGAGGGACCCGATTATCACCAGAGACCACTGGGCAATAATAATTCCCCATTTCCAACCGCCCTCCAGATATATATAACAGAGGGGTGTATAGGTGCCGGCGATCATGAAAAATATGGCCAGGTGATCAAATTTCCGCCACAGGCTGTTCTCATCTTCACTATTCTTCCTGGCGTGATATATGGTACTGGCGGAAAAGAGGAAGACAATGGAAAAACCATAAACCAGCGAAATACTGAGCAGGTCGCCCCTGTGCCTGGTTACCACTACCAGGGCTAAAGCGCCCACTATGGCAGCCGCCGCGCCTATCATATGCGATAGAGAGGAAAATCTCTCAGTACTTTTAAGTATCATTTTATTTCTCCGGATAATCAGTTTTTTTAGAACTTCGGTTGCTGCTGTAAGCCCCAGGCCGCAGGGTTCTGCGCTGCGCAACACCTCTTGCTGTTAAGTGATAAGACAGGGAATCCCCCATGGGGTTGCAGATTATATTGAATATAATGCTTTTTTTACATGCAGCCTATACTTATTCTTATTAGAAAGAGCAACTCTCTCTAATAATTTCCTACCATTAATTAAATGAGATAAATATTCACCATTTTCCGTAAAGGGATATATAATGAGCTTATGCCTGAACTTCCCGACCTGGTCTATATCGAAAAGAGATTAAAGAGCGACCTTGCCGAAAGGAAGATTGCGCGGGTAGAGGTTAAGCAACCCATTGTGATCAGGGTTATGCTCCGGCAGAGCTTTGAAGAGGCTCTTTCCTCGAAACAGATCAAAGCTGTTGAAAGACACGGGCCCTTTCTTAAGATCAGCATTAATTCTTTACAGATGATAATCCATTTCATGCTCAGCGGCAGATTTCAACTTCAGGAACCAGCCACAAAACGAATCGGGAATATCTGCTTCACCCTCTACCTGGACAATGCTCTCGCCCTGCACTACAGCGACAACAAAAAAATGGGCAGGGTATATTTGATTGAAGAGAATCGTTATGAACAAATTCCGGGATATACTGAGCAGGGAGTCGATATCTTGAGCCGGGATTTTACCTTTGAGAGGTTCGCCAAATTAATTGAAAAGAAACGCAACCAGGTGCGGGTCTTTATTATGGATCAGCGATCTTTGAGCGCCATCGGCAATGGTTATGCTGATGAGATTCTATTCGCCGCCGGTATCCACCCAAAAACCCTCTGCTCACAGCTTTCCGAAAGTGATATTGAGCGATTATACAACTCCATCAAAGAGGTTATTAACTGGGGAATTACAGAAGTTGCCAGGGCCGCAGAACCAGTTGAGGTAAAGGTGCGCGGTCATATGAAGGTGCGGAACCGCAAGGGCCGGACCTGCACTCTCTGCGGTGCTACAATAAGAAGGGTGGGAGTCCTGGGCTATGACGCCTTTTTCTGTCCCCGCTGCCAGCCCCCATTAAGGGAGCAGTTTATCAACTGGACATAGGGCCCGGCAAATGAGACAATTTCTTCTTCATAAAGTCTTCACGTAATCAATGCTTTCAAATAGTTTAATACACCCCCTTCATCCGGGGTATCTACAATCTCCTCGGCCAGAGCCGTCACTTCAGCCGCAGCATCAGCTACGGTTACCGGGTGGCCTGCCTCCAGGAGCATGGGAATATCATTTCTGTCATTGCCGAATGCATATATACTCTCCTTTTCCAGTTTATGAAGCTCGGAAATCCGGCGCACAGGTGCCCCCTTATTTATTGCATCAGAGCCTACGGTAATCCAATAGGTGTCCTGATAATAGGAGTGCAGAAAAGCAACCGAATAGAGACCGGGGATAGTATTGAGCTCTGCGGTAAGCTCCTTGACTCCCCTCTCATTAGTGGAACAACCGAAAGCGGAAACAAAATCCCGGGAATTATCCTCAGTTATGGATCTTACTTCCCGGCGCCGATGGGGTTCTTCCCTGATTATAGCCATTAGCATTTCCGATGGATATTCCAGAGGCTCAAAAACGGTAATATCATTATTCCGTATTCCTCCCTGAAAAATGGGGTCTACGCGGTGCTTCTTAAATACCCTCCTGATCTCCGGCAGCAGGTGAGCAGAGAAGGGAATTTCATAGATTATTTCCTTCCCGGGAAATCTTGCCAGGGCCACACCATTGGTAAAGGCTCCATAAAAGGTAAAATCGAGCTCTTCAAAAATACAGCGGGAGTAGGCATAGGTTCTGCCTGTATTGAAAAGTATGATATCCCCTTTGTCAGCCAGCAGCTTAAGTATTTCGGCAAGTTCCCGCTCAAGTTTATGGGCCTCAACAAGTATGGTGCCATCCAGGTCTAAAGAGAGTAATTTCTTATTCATAAAAAAGTGCTGTTATAACCCTTTGCCTTTCTTTTTCTCTATTACCGAATAGAGCTCCCTGGTAACCGGCGTTGGCACACCGGAATCCCGGCCGAAACGCAATATGGTTCCTGCGAAAATATCTCCCTCGTTTCTCCTATCAGCCTCAATATCCCGCTGGTATGAGCTCCTTGTTTCATAAGGAAAAGCCCGGGCTTTGGCAATCACGCTATCCACCACATCCTCCTTTATCTTTATTCCCCTTGCCTTTGCGAGAGAGATGATCTCCGCCATAACCTTCTTAACCAGCTCTTTCAGCCTGGCATCGGCCAGCACACCGCCGAATGGCTCATTACTGTAAGCTGTTACCAGGCCGAAGGCGGCTATAAAAATAAACTTTTCCCAAATCGGATAAAAGGGATTCTCATGCCACTGGAAGTTGATATCCAGACCCCGGAAAAAGCCGGTAAGGTGTTGATAATTATCTTCAGTATGCTCCGGGTCAGGGCCGCAGAAGAGAGCCCCTGCCATACCGCGCTGAACAACCACACCCGGTTCAATAATATTTGCGCTTACATAAACACCGGCGGGAAGAATAATGGCTTCAGGCAGTATTTCCCTGATCCTCTTATAGATATCAATGCCATTGAGCAGAGGAATTATCAAGGTGTCGCCGGTGATAATCCCTGATAACCCGTCCATCAATCCGGCCAGGTCGTAGCTCTTCACACTAACCAGAACCAGTTCAGGAGAGGGTATCTGGTCAAGCTTATCAGTTGCTAGCTCGGGCCGGCAGCGAGGCTCCGGTCCCTGCCCGGGTTTCAAGAGCAGGCCATCCCTCTTTATCGCCTGCAGATGCGCTCCCCTGGCCAGGAAATAGACTTTCTGTCTCTGATTTTCAGGCTTATCGGCCAGGCTGCCGGCAATCCTGCCGCCGAAATAACCGCCTACCCCGCCGGTACCGGCAATCAGGATATTGTTAATTTCTCTATGCATTTTTATAACTCCGCCCCTTGCTAAATCTTGAACTGATATGACTTTTGTACCTTACTCACTATACCTCCAAAGATCAAGTTAAAGGGCGGTGGCCGTGGCTACGCAATCTGCCGCCGCCTGCTGATCCATGGTCACAATTTCGAAAAACCTTTGAGATAATTGAAATTGATCCGCTAAATCGTTATATTCTCTAGCAATCACTATGAAAGCACAGACTATCTTAATTATCTATCTTTTGGTATTTGCCGCTGATTTTCTCTGGGAGAGGTTTCTTACCCTGCTCAACATGCGCTATGTGCGCAGCCACGGGAAAAAACCCCCTGAACCACTAAGCCGCCACATCACCTTAAAATTATTTTCCCGCTCTGTGGATTATACCCTGGAGCGCAGCCGCTTTGGCCTGATCTCCTCTACGGTCACCGCTCTTTTCATCCTGCTCATGATCTTAAGCGGCTGGCTCGGGCAACTGGATAGACTTATTCAGGCTCTGCCCATTATCAGCAGCCTGAAGAGCATCCTCTATATCTACCTCATCTCTTTGATCTTCAGTCTGATCTCTCTGCCCTTTTCACTACACTCACAATTCATTATTGAAGAGCGTTACGGCTTCAACCGCATGACTCTAAAACTATTCTTTATTGATCTGCTTAAAAGCCTGGTAATATCCCTTATTCTTTTTACCCCCCTGCTCTTTGTCCTCTTCTGGTTCATGGAAGAGACCGGGACCTGGTGGTGGCTGTGGGCTTTCGGCCTGATTGCCATCTTTCAGATAGTTGTAATTTTTATCTATCCCACCCTTATTGCCCCCCTCTTCAACAAGTTCTTACCATTGAAAGAGGGCAGCTTGAAGGAAAGGATAATCGGGCTTACTGAAGCCGAGAACTTTCCCATAAAGGGAGTATATGTTGTTGACGGGAGCAAGCGCTCGGGCCACAGCAATGCCTATTTCACCGGTTTCGGCAGGAGCAAACGCATTGTTCTCTTCGATACCCTGATGGAAAAATTAAAGGAAAAACAGATTACCGCGGTACTGGCCCATGAAATTGGCCATCAGAAGAAACACCACGTGTTGATCCACCTCATCATCTCCATGATATCACTCTTAATCGGCCTTTGGCTGATCAGCCTTTTGCTGACCTACGATCCCTTTTTTACCGCCTTTGGCTTTGCAGCAGCGGGCAATCACAGCGCCCTGGTCCTCTTCCTCTTTTTCTCAAGTCCCTTTACCTTCCTGCTCAAGCCGCTCTTCTCGGCCTGGTCGAGAAGCCATGAGTATGCGGCTGACCGCTTTGCGGCAAGGGCTATGGACGAAAGCGAGTCACTGCAGGGCGCATTGATCAACATGAGCCGAGATAATCTGAGCAACCTTACCCCACATCCGCTGTACAGTTTTTATCATTACTCCCACCCGGCACTGGTGGAGCGGCTTGCCGCACTGAGGAAATTGTAGGCAGGCAAATTATAGCGGCTCATGTTGATCAATGCGCCCTGCAGTGACTCGCTTTCGTCCATAG
>DRHE01000255.1 GCA_011049745.1 Spirochaetales bacterium
AATGGGGGAGAAAATAAACGATCGTATTGAAAAACGAATTCAGCAGCCAAGCTTGCGAGCCATGTCTCTAAAATCAGTTGCGATGAGCGTCGGCTGGAAAGGGGTTTACTCGTACGGCAGATCGTAGCGATGCACCCAGATGGCCTGTAGGCCGCAGGCCCTCGCGCCCATGACAGCAAACGAGTTAGAAGAAACCATTCCCATTCAGGGATTTGGTGACCGAACTCCAGGCCAGATTTCCAGAGTACTCAATCTTGCGGCTGATTAACTGAATATTTCTTCTATAGCGGGTAATAGGTCCTTCTAATGGTCCGGTAGCCAGTGAGCATAACCCTTCAGAACCGTTGTTAAATGATACTATCGATTTATGTCTGCAAAATTTGTAAGCAGGATTGTAAGCAGAAATCTTGGAAAACATAGGTTAAACCTGGCAACCAGGAGTAGACAGGGATAGTTTAATTTATTATATTACCAGGAATAAGGAAAAAATAGGAAAAGTAAGAAAAACTGTATCGTCGACTGGGGGGCGTGGGGTCGGCGGTTCAAATCTGCCCAGCCCGAAAATTTCAATATTTAGAGGCACTCCGCTATGACTGAAATAAAATCCGCATTGGAAATTGCATTAGAGCGCACAAAAAATGTAGAGGCCAGCAAGGAGTCTCTGGAAGCTAGCAAATACAATACCGAGGGCAAGAGACTGGTTTCCCGCTTCCTGAACGATGAAAACGCCGATCTGGCTAAAGAACTGAAAAGTTTTGACAGCTCAAAGGTGAAGTGGGTCAGAGCAGGTATTTATGAGGCGCTGTCAACAAATCTTATTCTGCCTATTGATGAGGTCGCCTTTAAGAAGAGCAAACGAGTACGCGAAGGCTTTTTTTGTGTAATCAAAGATGTTAAAAAACTGAATCGCCTGATGAATCAGCTGGAGAATTTTCTGGGGGAGTATCTTGAGGAGCGTAAAAGGCAACAGGCGGCCGTTGAAGAGCAGTACGCACCCCGGCTCAGACAGAAGGAAGAGGAAATGAGCAAGCAGCTGGGGGCGCCGGTAAAAATCGACCCCATGCAAGACCCGGAATTCGGGCAACTGCTCAGAAAGAATATGGTAATGCTCGAGGACCGCTATTCCTCGGTGCTCAAGGAAGTGAAGCAGGAACTGGACAATATGTTCGGGATCACCGCTGCCTGAATCAATCCTCACCCTTTTCATAGGGTTTGCCGTCCGCAGCCGGGGGCGTGGCCTTACCGGCCATTCCGGCCAGTACCACTATAGCTAAAACATATGGAAGCATCTGCACAAACTGGCTTGGAATGGGGATCTTGGTCTCAAACATGATGCGGAAGGTATCGGCGTAACCGAAGAGTAGAGAGGCTAAAACCGCTCCAATTGGGTGCCAGCGGCCGAAGATCATGGCCGCCAAAGCTATGAAGCCGCGCCCGCCGGTCATGCCGTTGATCCACTGGGTGGGATAGAGGGTGGCTGCGGAGAAGCCGCACATGACACCGGAAATTATTACACCCGCGTAACGCATAAGATAAACATTTATGCCAAGGGTATCCGCAGCCTCCGGATTCTCGCCTACGGTACGCAGCCTGAGGCCGAATACTGTGCGGTAGAGAATGAACCAGGACAGCACGGCTATGGGAATAATGGCAAAGGCAAAGGAATTAATACCGACAAGAGTGGGAAAGCGGAAAGGATTCATGGCGGACTGGGTTTCCTGGGCGAAAATGCGCTGAGAGAGAAAGCGGGCAATGCCGATTGCCAGAATATTAATTGCTACACCGGAAACAATCTGGTTAACTCGGTAGGTAATAGTAGCCACGGCATGGATCAGGCTCATCAGGATGCCGGCAGCAACCGCGGTCAGCAAGCCCATCCAGATGGAGCCGAAGGCAATGGAGCCCCAGACAATGACAAAACTGGTAACGATCATAAAGCCTTCCAGGGCAATATTGACCACGCCGCTCTTTTCGGAAAAAACCGCTCCTAAAGCGGCAAAACCGATAGGCGCCGACATTTCCAGTCCCTTTACCAAAAAATGAAGGAGAATTGAAAAATCCATATCAGCCGACCTCCTTTCTCCTGAGAGCGCGAATATACCTGGCAATGAGTTCATTGATAACCACGATAAAAAGGATCATCGAACCGGTGATTACGTAAATAATAGAATTGGATACACCCGTGTGAAGCTGTAGTCCATATCCGGCCTGCTTGAGAAATGCGAAGAGCAGAGCCGCGAAGATAACTCCCAGGGGTGAGTTCCTGCCGATCAAAGCAATGGCTATGCCGTCAAATCCCAGGCCAGAAGCAATCTCATAGGTGTAGAAACCCCTGATGGCAAAGATCTCCTGCAGGCCGATCAGACCGGCAAGGGCGCCGCTTGTGAGAAAGGCGCCTAGCTGGATCTTTTTTACCCTGATACCTGCGTAATGTGATACATCAATTGAGGTTCCGACCGCCCTGATCTCAAAGCCGTAGCGGGTTTTAAAAAGCAGGAACCAGATAAAGAGACCCATTACAACTGCCACGATCAGGCTGTAGTCAAGGTAGACATAATCGGGGACCGGCCAGCCAAGGGCCCGGAAAAAGCCGTTGAGCTTACCGAAGAGTGCTGTATCGAGTATTCTGCCGGTCTGCGCCTCCAGTTGTGATTTTTCAGTAATACCGGACAGGGGTCCATTTACCAGGTAATTGACAAAAGCAAGAGCGATGCTGTTGAACATTATGGTGGAGATTACTTCATGGATTCCCTTGGTCACCTTTAATAATGCCGGGATCAGGGCCCATAAAGCGCCGCCGATCATGGCAAAGAGGATGACCATGGGTATATGAATAATCGGGGGCAGGGGAAGGTATATCCCTACTAATGCTCCCACCAGGCCGCCCACATAATACTGGCCCTCAACCCCGATATTAAATACCCCGGCGCGGAAGGCCAGGGAAACGGCTAATCCGGAGATAAAGAGGGGAATAGCTATGGATAAAACAGTTGCGATACGGGCGGGAGTGCTTAGAGTGAGCTTGTAAATAGCCACAATGGCATTGCGTGGAGTTTCGCCCACCAGTATAACCAGAATAAGAAGCACAATCATGGCGGCAAAAAAGCCGATTACCGGTGACAGCATTTCATAAAATTTGTATTTGTTGAATCTTAATTTAAGCACTTTCCTGCTCCCCGGTCATATAAAAACCAACCTCTTCACGGCTGGTATCTTCGCTCCTGAACTCTTTGATGATTCTTCCCTTAAAGATCACCCCGATCCGGTCGGACAGTGAGAGGATTTCATCGAGATCGGCGGATATCAGCAGCACGGCCTTGCCTTGATCCCTGGCCTTGATGAGCTGGCTGTAGATAAACTCCATGGCGCCGATATCGACTCCACGGGTAGGCTGGGCCGCTACCAGGAGTTTGGGCTCGAAGCGCATTTCCCTGGCAATGATAACTTTCTGCTGGTTGCCTCCGGATAGCGCATTGGCCGGAGTAAGCTCGGAGGGAGTGCGAATATCGAAAGACTCGATAGTTTCCCGTGAATAGGCCCTGATCTGCTTCTGATCTATGATCTGGAATTTCTTTACAAAGGGAGGCTGATGGTGGCGGCCGAGCATAATATTATCCGCCAGGGAAAAGGGAAGGAGCAGCCCGTATTTGTGACGGTCTTGAGGAATATGGCCGATGCCTTGATCCCTTCGCCTGCGTACATCCCAGTTGAGTATGCTCTCACCTTGCAGCTCTATATCCCCGGCATCGAGTTTTACCCGCTGACCTATTGCCTCTATAAGTTCTGTCTGGCCGTTGCCTTCAACCCCCGCAATTCCGTAGATCTCCCCTGCATGAACCTCCAGATTAATACCGTTTAATACTTTATGGCCTCGCTCAGAGGTAGCTTGCAGATCATAAACCTTTAGAATAACCCTGCCGGCAGTCTTTGGTTTTTTATCAACCTCCAGGAATACAGGCTTGCCCACCATGAGCTCGGCAATAAGGGGTTTGTTGGCCTCAGTTCGTTCCAGGGTTTTGATAACCTGGCCGCGCCTGATCACGGTAATCCGGTCCGCAATAGTTAAAACCTCGTCGAGTTTGTGGCTGATAAATATAATACCTTTACCCTGTTCTTTCATTCTGCGGAAGGTGTCAAAAAGCTCCTCAGCTTCCTGGGGAGTAAGCACAGCCGTAGGTTCATCAAAAACCAGGATCTCGGCGCCGCGGTAAAGGATCTTCAGGATCTCCACCCGCTGCTGAAGTCCCACGGGCAGATCCTCCACTTTCATATTTAGTTCAACGTGAAGACCATTCTCCCGGATAATTTCCGTTATCTTTGCCGCCGGTATATTCATGTTAAGAACTCCGGCGCGGTGGCTTTCCTCACCCAGGATAATGTTCTCCAGTACGGTGAAAGGAGGCACCAGCATAAAGTGCTGATGTACCATACCGACGCCCTGGTTGGTGAAAACGGGGCCGGTAAAACTACTCTTATGAAGATACTCTACGGCCTTCAGAAACCCGACTCCGGGACTATTTATCTTAAAAGTAAGCCTATCTCCATTAAAAATCCCAAAGATGCCATTCACCAGGGCAT
>DRHE01000256.1 GCA_011049745.1 Spirochaetales bacterium
GGGCGGTACCTGGATATCGCTCGTCTATGGATTTGCGGGAATGAGGGATTTCGAGGGACGCTTAAGCTTTCGGCCCAGACTGCCTGCCTCCTGGACCAAGCTTTGTTTTAAGCTAATCGTTCAGGGAAATAGTCAAAGTTTCTTTTTTTGTCCGCAGCGGTGAATCGGTTCCCCTGAAGAAACAGAGCCAGCACCAGATCAGGCTGCTTAAGGACCTGATGGCGGTAGATGACTAACGGATGATAGTGGAGAAGGAGGGGATAGCACTTCTCCGGAGTTTTTTCGAAACTCCAGACCGCTTTATCGAAAAATGAGTCATCCTGAGGATAGATGCCTGAGTGACTATCGAAAGGAATGTACATGCCGGATGCGGCTTTTTCCCATGCCAATATCTCTTCTTCCGTGAGACTTATTCTTTCAGATACCTCAGCAAAATCATCCGGATATTTCTGTTTCAGCATCTTTGCTGTTTTAACAGCGTACTCCAGGTGGTCCCTGGCCATCAGGTTAGTATAGGTGTTATTGTTTACAATGGCCGTGTATTCATCCGGTCCGGTAACGCCGTTCAGGCAGAAGCGGCCTGCTTTTTTGGGGATATAATCACCAAAGTCTACCCAGAACCTGGCCGTCTCAAACAGGACCTCCGCACCGTCCCGCCTTAAAAAATCCAGATCCCCGGAAACCTCGGTGTATTTCCTCATAGCATAGACAATATCCGCATTGATGTGGTACTGAGCAGTTCCTGCCGGATAGTAGGCCGAGCACTCCTCTCCATCTATCGTGCGCCAGGGGAAAAGAGCGCCCTTCTGAGACATTTCAGAAGCCCTCTCGCGCGCCTTGTCCAGAATACCGTAGCGAAACTCGATCAGCTTTCGTCCAATTTCCGGATCAGTATAGATGAAAAAGGGCAATACATAAATTTCCGTATCCCAGAAATAGTGTCCTTCATACCCTTCTCCGGTCAGACCCTTGGCCGCAATACCGGTCCTTCCGTCGCGCCCCGTCGACTGAAGTAAATGGAATAGGTTAAACCGCAGGCTCTGCTGAACAGCCGGATCCCCTTCGATCCGGATATCGCTTTTTTCCCAGAAACACATGAGAAAGTGCTTCTGATCGGAGAGGAGACTTTCAAAACCCTTTTCTCTAGCTGCGGAAACTTCCTGTCTGGCCAGTGCAATCAGCTCATCCGGATCATGATCCCTGGATGTATGGTAGGCAAGATATTTAAACAGGCGAATCTCTTCCTTTTCCTTAAGCTTAATCCGATAGACAACCGAGATGTGGTTCGGCTCCAGTTCTGTCTCCATGGTAAAGGGACAGGAAGTGTGAAGATGATGGTCCGCGGCACAGAGTAAAATAAAATGAGTGTTCCTCGTTTCATGCTTCAAAGCGACAAAACTCCCCTCAACAATCCAGCCCCGGGGTTTTAAAATCTGCCCCTTCAAAGCAGAGCCCACGCGGGGATCTTTACCGCTCTCCTGATTTCGCATATTCCCGTCCAGGCCGGATTTTAACACAAGCGAAGCTTCCCCATTCAGGGATTCAACAGAATAGGAGATCAGGGCAAGATGTCTACGCGTAAAAGAAACCGCCCTCATGCTGCGAACGGCTATGCTTTTACCGGCCGGAGACCGCCAAACAACCTCCCTGGTGAGAACTCCTCGGCGTAGATCCAGCACGCGTCTGTAGTCTAGAATCGTTCCTGTCCAAAGATCAAAGGGCTCATTATTTACCCACAGTCTAAACTCTTTTCCGTCGGTAACATTGAGCATTGTCTGGCTGTTCCTGGCATAACCCGTGGCGATTTCCGTATAGACTATTGGGTTGGAATCATAAAAACCGTTTAAGTATGTTCCGTCATGATAAGAGCCTCTCCTCTCTTCAAGATTACCCCTCAAACCGATATAGCCGTTGCCGACGGTGAAAATGCTTTCATTACGGGGTAGCATGTCCCGGCGAAAATCCGATTCGATGATTTCCCATTCATCCGGCGGATAGGCGAAGGAAGGTCGATCAGCCACCGGCGGGCCTCAGCCGGTTCAGCACTCTGCAGCTTTGACGGACAGAAAGATGCGGTGACAGCAGAAGCTGCCTCTTTTCCGGGAACCCCCTGCCCGTGAGCCGATTGATCAGGAGCCTGGCTGCCTCCGCACCCAGGCTGGGCGCCGGGAGGGACATAGTTGTTAGGGGCGGATTCAGGTAGCGGGAAAGAAAATCGTCGTCAAATCCGGCTATGGATAAATCATCCGGAATATTCAAACCCTCATCCTTAATGGCCTGAATGGCGCCACAGGCGATCATATCGTTGCCTGCAAACACTGCTGTGGGGCGATCTTTGAGGGCTAGAAGCTCTTCCATGGCCCTGTACCCGCTCTCTTCGGAGAAGTTTGCAATCCGGACCTCCCTGTACTCCAATCCCGCTTCATCGAGTGTATCTTCATATCCCCGGAACCTATTCCGGGCAGCATAGTAAACGCGAGGAGCGTGGCTAATCATGGCGATTCTTTGATGACCCAGACCGATCAGATAGCTCATTACCTGCCGGGCGGCGGCATAGTTGTCGATGTCCACCTGGAAAACGCTTTTATCCGACAATGTCCCGATAACAACCAGTGGAAAGCCGGTTTTGATGATTTCAGCCAAACCTTCATCTTTGTCGTGGGTGTTCAACAGAATGATACCCTCTACATCGTCCCTCTCTGCCAGGGAAAGATAGTCGCCCTGCCGAAGCTTCAAAGGCTGAAGAACGAGTTGAAAGCGATGCTTGTTGAGGATTTTGGACATGCCTTCAATGAGGCTTATAATATAGGCATCGGAAAAAACGGAGTCAGTATGACAGATAAAAAGGCCGATGGAGTGATGCCTGGTCAGGGCCAGGTTTCGGGCTACCTCATTCGGCCGGTAATCCAGCTCGGCCACAGCTTTCAGGACCCTCTGCCTGGTCGTTTCCGAGATTATTTTTCCCGGGGTGTTGTTCAGTATAAAAGATACTGTGGTGCGCGACACTCCCGCTCTTTCGGCCACGTCCAATGCCGAAACCCGCTTTTTTCCCATTCCGATGAGCCCCTATTTCAATGCATTTTTTTACTATACCGAACACCTATTTTGAGGCAAAGCCGATAAAACCTTTAACAAAGTATTTCTGCAGCAGGATAAAGATAAGCAGAGGAACCAGAGTTGTTAAAAGAGCCGCCGAGGTGAGAATTCCCCAGTCCACATGATACTGGCCCCTTAAAAGGGGGATCCTCTGGGTAGCTACCAATTTATTCGGGTCATAGATGAATATAAGCGCCAGGAAGAAATCGTTCCAGACCCAGGTAAATTGCAGCGAAGAGACCGAGGCCAGACCCGGCCAGCTCATGGGCAGGATAAGTTTAAAAAAGGTTTTAAAAGGTCCCGCCCCGTCTATCATGGCCGCCTCTTCCACCTCCATGGGCAAGGTGGAAAAATAGCCGCGCATGAAGAGAATTATCCAGGGCAGACCCCAGGCCGTATGGACCAGAACCAGGCCCAGGTAGGAATTGATCAACCTTAAGTTTATCAGGATCCGGAATAAGGGAATGGCAACCATATGCTGAGGGATGGCCAACAGCAAGACAGTAATCAGAAAAATCGGTCTCCGTAATGGAAAGCGGTATCGCAGAATTCCATAGGCGGCCATACAGCCGAAAAAAATCGATAAAATGGTGGCCGGAATGGGAAAAAAGCGGGTTTCGGCATTGGACGTGGCCGAAAGAGCGGGAGTGTCGCGCACCACAGTATCTTTTATACTGAACAACAC
>DRHE01000257.1 GCA_011049745.1 Spirochaetales bacterium
CCGTAGCAGGTGGCGTGAAAAAGACGACACACTCAGGATAGATGTCTGGTGGAGCAAAGGGCTGAAGCCAGCGAACAACTTAACACTTGCTGCCCTGCGTACTCCATGCTAATATTGGCCATCATGTCCAATATCAAACTGTTTTTCAAGTTTTTTGAACACGCCTTCATTACCAAGCTGCTCCTGCTTGCCCTGCTTTATTCTCTGCTGCCCCTCTTTGAGACCTTTCTGCTCTTTTATTTAGGAAGTATACTGGGCAATTACTTTACCCTGGCTATGGCCGCTTCCACCGGTTTATTAGGCATACTAATTGCGCTGGGCGGCACCAGAAAAAATCTTACTATTCTTAAGAGGAAAATCAAAGATGGCGAGTATCCGGGCCATGAATTTGTTCACCTCGTGGGTATACTTATTGGCGGTGTTCTGCTGCTGACTCCCGGTTTTATCACCGATTTTTTGGGGCTTCTGCTCTTTATTCCCGTAATTCAAAACGCCCTGGGTAAGATCTTTATTAAAGCGGCTAAAATCGATCTTAAGGAACTTTATGAATACCTGCAGCTTTACGAGATTTACTAAACTTCTTAAATGGTTTTTTTAGAGTTTGAATATTTTATATACCAGAGATAAAACCCAGTAGTATAAATAGGGAAAGATCAATAACAGCCGCCATGGGCGTTTATATAATCCGAAGAGGGACTCAAGTCCAAATTTCATCAGCCACTTTGGCGGATGATTAACCTTGCCGGAAAAGATATTAAAACAATCATCCACCCAGAGAAAAACCCCACTATTAAGCTCCTTCTTATGTCTAAGTATCCAGAGATCCCGTCCTGGTATACCGCTGCCTACCAGTAGAAAAGCCGGGGAGGTTTTTTTGATTGTTAATATAATATCCTTTTCCATATCTTTAGAATAATAGCCTGAAAAGCGGCCAACTACAGAAAGACCGGGGAAAGAATCCCGCAGATTTTTTTCCGCTCTTTCAAGCTCCCCCTTTCTGGCGCCTAATAGGTAAACCGAAAGATTCATCCTCTCAGTTAAAGAGAGCATCCGGATGATAAATTCAAAGGGATAAAACCGGTAGATCCGGTTGAGTTTCAATAATTTAGCGCTTTTTACCAGCTGTCCGTTTACGGGAAGCACCAGCGATGCCTGTTGCAGGCATCTTCTGTATTCAGCATCATACCGGGCTCTAAACAATCCCTTTCTGTTCAGAAAGATGACCTGATGCTGTCTGCCGTCAACTAAAAAAATCTTTAAAGCTCTTAAAGCCCCTTCAATATCACAGTTGCTTACCGGAACTCCAAGAAGCTTTATCTTCTTTAATTCGCTATTTTCCAAGCCCTTTTCTCCTCTAGAATTGTCTGCACTGCGGCAACGGCAAATAGGGCCGCTGTTTCTGAGCGCAATACCCTACCGCCCAAATAAACCGGGTAAAAACCGGCACCTTTCAGAAATTCTATCTCTTTTTCTGCCAGTCCTCCCTCAGGCCCGATGAGTAGAGTAATATCCCGATCACCAGGGGCCAGCAGTCCGTGCAAAGAAAACCGCGATATGTGTTCCTGGTGAAAAAATATCTTCAACCCTTGAATCTCTTTATCCTCTACAAAGGCTTCCATGTTTACCGGCTGCACAACACCGGTAGGGCAGAGACTGCCGCTCTGCTGAAGAGCCTCTTTGATAATTCGCCGCCAGCGGCTCACCTTTCTTTCCAGCGTCGCTGCATTCTCAATCCGCGGAATGGAATAACAGCTAAAGAGCGGTATAATTCGCCATACACCAGCCTCGGCTGCCTGCCGAACTATTAGATCCATTTTTTTCCCTTTGGGCAGACATTGCAGAAGAGATATCCGGCAATTATCAACCGATCTCTCCTGATAACCGGTCACCAAAAGAGTCAGGCTGTGCCTCCTGATTTCCCCCACACTTAAGGTATAGCTTCTCCCTTTTCCATTCGTTCCGGATAACTCATCTCCCTCTCTTAAACGCAGCACCCGTCTCAAATAATGAAACTGCTCGCCGCTAATCATTAATTCACTTTCATCCTTGAAACCTTCAGGGAGAATGAAGTTCCTCATTTAAACATTTGCACCGCTTCCCGGAGCACAAGATCATACTCCAGATCGTACACCGGCGGATTATTATTGGTACGGTTCACTTCAATTCGGATCAGTCTGCGAACGTAACGATCAGGCAGATCGATATCTGCACTCTTCAATTCTTCAATAAAGGAGGCTATCGCTCTTTCTCCGGGCTGGTTATCACGGTTTACAAAATCCTTTACCAATTCCTCATTAAAAAGGCGGGAGAAGGACTCCTCCTCTTCCTCAGTAAGCTCAGGTTCCTTGATCTCTTTATCAGGCATTATACCCACTTTATCGATGGTTGCACCCGAGGGCGAATAGTAGCGGGACATGGTAAGCTTAAAACCCCCATCTCCGATTCTGCGGATCTGCTGCACCGAACCCTTGCCGTAAGACTTTTCACCCAGCAGGGTGGCCCGCTTCGTGTCCTTCAGGGCGCCGGCCAGGATTTCAGAAGCCGAAGCTGACCCACGGTCTATAAGAACTACTACCGGAATATCTCTGTCTACTATGGTGGCCTTGCGTGAAGCGGAAAAAACCTGATTTTCCGACATCACCCGCGAACGGGTGCTGACAATCGGTCCCCGGGAAATAAACATATCGCCGATTTTAACCACAGAATCTAGAAGCCCGCCCGGGTTACTGCGCAGATCCACGATAAGTCTCTGATATTGGTTTTCTTCAAAAAATTCCAGAGCCTCTTTTACTCTGAAGGGGGTCAGCGGAGTGAACTGAATTATACGCAAATAGCCAATTCCTCCCGGAATTAAAGCCTGCTTCACTGTAGGCACCTCAATTAAGGCGCGAATTATAGTCACATTAAAAGTTAGCCTCTTTCCCCGCTGTATGGTTACTTCCACAGCAGTATCAGGCTCACCCCTGAGAACATTCACCACTTCATCTATAGTTGAATCCACAACAGAGGCGCCTTCCACTGCGATAATAAGATCACCGGCAGATATTCCCACCTTATAGGCCGGTGTATCTTCAATTGGTGATACTACCTGTACTCCTTTTTCCACTTTGGAAATGATCAGCCCCACACCGCCGAATCTGCCGGTTGTGGTATCGTTCATAGATCTCATATCTCCACTGGTCAAGTAAGTTGAGTAGGGATCATCCAGAGCTTCAAACATACCCTTCAGCGCACCCTCAATCAGGTTATTCGATTCAACCTTTTTTTCATCAACATAATTATCCTGAATAAAATAGAAGATCTCATAAAACAATTCCAGCAGCGTTTGAGATTCAGCATCACGCTCCCCTGCCAGGACGCCCGGAGAAAAGGACAAGAGTATAATAATAGCCAATGAGAATGCTGTAATCCCAATCCAAATAGTTCTTTCTTTCAACTTCATTCCTATATCCCCCGTTTTAGTGCCTCTTGACCCAACTATACAACAAAAGCTAAACTCCGCCTACAAATGATTAATAAGAAAAAAATCCTTTTATCAGCTTCTATCTGGGAACTGCTGCGTTTCTTACTGCTCTTTATAACCGTACTTGTTGTTAATATATCGATAATCCGCGCCAATCGCCAATCTATTTTTTGGCTGATCATACTCTGCTCCGGCTCCTTAATAATGCCGGCCGGCTTTCTCCTTCTCTACTATAATGAGATAAAATACGGCATCCTGCTCAACCTCCTGCGCTTAGGCAAGATGTTAGGCCTCTTTTCCAGTCTACTGCTTATTCTGCTGGAACCAATCGGCCCGGTATTGCAGGTTGTTAAATTGGTGTTTCTACCTTTCCCGATTACTCCCGTAATCCTGCTTTTATTTATCACTTTTTTTGATTTAATTTTCCTTGGCCTTCTATTATCATATAGAATGCAGAAACAGGAACCTGAAATCAGTAGAAGCGAAAATCTTGATTCTCTCCCTGATTTCAAAGAGACCCAGGTTCATGACCTGTAACAGGAGCGTATCATGCAGATCCTTACGCTAGGCAGTGGTAAAGGCGGTGTCGGGAAATCTCTTATTGCCGCCAATCTTTCAATTGCTATAGCACAGGCCGGTAAGAATGTAGTGCTTGTAGACCTTGATCTTGGTGGTTCAAACGTACATACCATACTCGGTTTTCGCTCCTTGGCTGAAGGAATCGGCACCTACCTGAGCAATACCAAACTGCCCTTCGAGAATATTGTATTACCCACCCCCTACAGTGGCTTGCGGTTCATTCCCGGAGACGCTGAAATTCCCGGCCTGGCCAATATCAAGAGCTTCCAGAAAAAGAAACTGATGAGAAAGATCTTCTCCCTTAAAGCGGATTTTGTAATAATTGATCTCGGCGCCGGCACCAGTTATAATATATTAGACTTCTTCCTGATGAGCAGTGCCGGTCTGATTGTTGCAACTCCCTCGCTTATTTCCATTTTAAATGCCTACCTCTTTCTCAAGAACAGCGTGTTTCGCCTGATGTACTCATTATTCCCCAAAGATTCTGCATCCTATAAGCACCTGGAAGAAATGCGCCGGGAGGGCAGCACACTGCAAAAAATCTATATTCCCCATATTCTCGAGTGGGTGAAGCAGATGGAACCGGCAATCCACCGTGACTTTCAGGATAGGATCAGCAGGTTCCGCCCCCGTTTGATTCTCAACATGCTTGAAGACCCTAAGGACGACGAAAAATCAAAAAAACTAAGAAGATCAGTGCAGGAATATCTGGGGCTTACCATGGAACATCTGGGAGTAATCTACCGTGATGATCTTCAGAGTATCGCCCTTAATTCCCGCCTGCCAATAATTAAATACAAACCCAGCTCAGTCCTCTCTCAGGCAATCTATAGAATCAGCGACAAACTCATACAGAGCGAAATAGAAGAGGAAGGTTTTATTGACATAGCCGACGCGGAAGAAAGTTTCCAGACAGCCGCCCTGGAGGCGGAATCGGATTTCCAGGCTAAACTATATAATCTGGAAGAGCTTCTCCATACCGGAACTCTCACAACCGGGGATCTGGTTGAGACCATAAAATCCCAGCACTTTGAGTTGTCTCAGCTTAAAAAAGAAAATCAGCTGCTGAAAACCAAACTGGCGCGGGCAATCAAACAGGGATATAAACCCTGAGTTTATATATAGTTAGACAATGGCAAAAAAAATAAAAGGCATAATAGAACTGGAAATTGATGAGTCAGAACTGGAGGCCAGGCTTTTCTTTACACCTTCCGAAGATAAGGGAGAAGAGTGGCAGAAGGAAAAAGTACTCAAACTGCTGAAGCAGAAAGGGATCGCAGCCGGTATAGATCAGCAAGCTATTGAGGTTGCTCTTTCTGAAATTGAGCAGCAGGGCAAACCCTATACTTTTATAGCTGCCCGCGGCACCCCGCCGCAGCTCCCCAAACCGGCGAACCTGCATTATGAGCCGCTGAAAATCCCTGAAGAAATAGCAGGAGAGTTAAAAAAGGTAATTCCCGACAGCCCGCCGGTTGTTTACGGCAATACTGTAGAGAAAGTAAAGGTTGACGTAGAACCATCAATAAAGATAAAAGGTTATGTTGAAGCGGGTGGAAAAATTGCCACAATATTCCCTTCGCAAAAGGGAATCAGCGGTAAGAATATCTTCGGTAAGGAACTTCCCGCGGATAAGGAAATTTCCGAAGGTATTTTTTTAAGCGATAACCTACGGGAAAGCGCAACTGATATTCATTCAGAAGTATCCGGTTTTTTCCGCGGCGGCGATAACTGGACCGAGCTTATTCCCTATAAAAAACATACCTTCACAATCTCAGCCTCCGAAGACGGGATCACCTGTTTTATTGATTTCGATCCCGGGACTGCCAACGCATCACTCCCCGCTGCCGAACTTATCTTTAAGGAATGTGAAGAGCTCGGTTTCGGGCATGATGCACTGCTTACCGCCGGTGAACTGAAAAACATTCTTGAAGAAGCTGTTGCCGGCAATTCGCCGCTGAAGCAAAAATCGATAAGCTCCACTTTGGATGCGATGATCCGTATAGATATTCCGCCCGATAAAATGAAAGCCGAGTTAACCTTGAAAAAGGGAAGGGGGGAAGGCAGAACCCTCTCTTTAAAGGAAATCGGCGATGTCATCCGCCAAAAGAAATTTAAAGGGATGGATATTGCCCAGGTAAAAGAGATCCTGCTCAAGTTTTACCGTGGTGAAGATCTGCTCCTGGAAAACCTACTCCTGGCCGCGGGCAAGGAGCCGACTCAAGGTGAAGATGGCGTTATAAAATGGCAGATACCCTTTTTCGATAAGAAAAAGACCGATGAGCTGAAAGAAGTATTCCAGGCCGGCCAGGATCAGGTTGAACAGATTGAGTCTATTGAAGAATTCCCACTGACTTCAGTTGAAGAGATGGCTTCAGTGGAGGAACGGACTAAGGTTGCAGAGATTCAGGCAGCAACTACCGGAGAACCAGGAGCTGATGTTTTTGGCACAGTAATACCCGGCAGCAAAGGGAAAGAGCCGGAAATTAAATATTTTGAAAATGTTCACCGCGTTAAGAATGAGATATTATGCAGTGTGCGCGGTATTCTGGAGCGCGGACTGGAAGGGGATACAGTTCTTCTGCGAGCCCGCCTTCATCAGGATAGTGACATCCAGGTTACCCTTGACGCTGACCGGATGAAGGGTTTTTTATCCCTTATACCGCATAAGGGAAGCGGCATCCCGATTGACAGTGAAAGAGTAAAAGAGGAAATCGAGAAAGAGGGAATTACCAGAGGTATCGATCAGGAAAAGGCAGAAGCCGCAGTGTTAAAAGCCAGAAGTGGAGAGGGTGCAGAGAACCTGCTGATTGCTCAGGGGTTGGAAGCAGAGCATGGTGAGGGTGGAAAATTAATCTTTCATATCGAACGCGCCTCAGGCAGCAGGGTAACCATTGCCCAGGACGGCAGAGCCAGTTATAAAAAGCAGGATCGGATAACCTCTGTACAGAAAGGCGCTCGACTGGCTGAAATATTACCTCCTGCCGCCGCTAAGGATGGTTGGGATGTTACCGGCAAAGAGATAAAAGCCAGGGAGAGCACTCCGGTCAATCTGGAAGCGGGAAAAAATGTAAAAAAGGAAGAGAGCAGCGACGGATCGGTTAGGTTTATTGCAGAAGAGGCAGGAGAACTGATCCAGAACGGCAATATTCTGGATATAGTAAATGTACATGTAATCGAGGGAGATGTATGCTTAAGGACCGGAAATGTTAAGTTCTCCGGTTCGGTGCTGATCAAAGGTTCGGTTTTAAGTGGTTTTACCGTTGTCTCAGGTGAAAGTATAATAGTCCAGGAAACTGTGCAAAGCTCTCTGCTTTCAGCGGCGGATGATATTTCCGTACTCCAGGGAGTTAAGGGCGGCGGTAAGGCAATTCTCAGGGCTAAAAAGAATATTAAAGTTAATTTTGCCGAGCAGGCTCATCTGTTATGTTCCGAAAGCATCCGCATCCAGAATTCTTCCCTGCGCTGCGATATAAAATGCAACGGCAGACTGACCATGGGATCGGATAAAGGTCATATTATCGGCGGTTTTGTGCGAGTTCGGAAGGGTTTAGAAGCCAGGAACATAGGTTCAGCCATGGGAATACCAACCCAAATATTCTTCGGCCAGGATTACCTGGTCAAAGACCAGATTGAGCTGGAAGAAAAGGCAACCGAAAAACTAAAAGACGCGATTTCCAGGACAGACAGCGACATGAAACAATTAGAACGTTCCGTGCTCGTAGATATGAGTGGGCTGGAAAAGCTGCGTAAGGAAAAATTGCATCACCTTCAGGTAATGGAAAAAAACAGTCGCCGTCTTTTTAATTTAAGGGAAAGATTTGAACAGCACTTCCCATCTGAGATAACAGTTAAGGGAACCATATTCCCCGGGACGGTTTTAGAGAGCCATGGGCGAACCCATAAAATACTCAATCCCCAAAAAGAGGTCATCTTTTTTTTCAACCCGAAAACAGGTAAGATTGAGGAGAAGCCCTTAAAGGGCGAGCAATAGGAGGATATCATGTACCTTTCTTTTCCCGACTGGCTGCACCCGGAAATAATACCAGGCCTGCCCCTGCGGTGGTATGGTTTAATGTACCTGGTAGCTTTTTTTGTTGCCTTTACCCTGCTTAAGCTGCAGATAAAAGAAAAATCATTAAAAGTTAACAAGGATGAAGCCTTAAATCTCTTTTTCTGGCTCATAATCGGCCTTCTTGCAGGGGCCAGGTTATTCGCCGTTACTATCTATGATACAGAGGGCTACTATCTCAAGCATCCGCTGCAGACCATACTCCCCTTTGCCGTTATAAATGGCAAGATCGTTTTTACCGGACTCCAGGGCATGTCCTATCACGGAGGCCTTGTCGGCACATTTATTGCTTGTATTATCTACCTACGAGTTAAAAAATTGGATATCTGGGACTGGACGGACATGCTGGTTACCGCCGCCCCTTTAGGTTATACCTTTGGCAGGTTGGGTAATTTTATCAATGCTGAATTATATGGCAGAGTAACTACTGTGCCATGGGGAATGGTCTTTCCCACGGCTGAAAAATTTCCAGCCGCGCAAGCCTGGGTAAAGGATATCGCAGTGCGGGTAGGCATGGCTATAGATGGAGGGCCCTGGGTAAACCTGCCCCGCCACCCATCCCAGCTATACGAAGCTTTTTTTGAGGGGATCTTCCTCTGGGCTGTACTCTGGTTTGTCTTGAGAAAGCGCAGGCCCTTTAAAGGCTTTCTTTTAAGCGCCTACCTTATAGGTTATGGTTTGATCCGCTTTATTATTGAATATTTTCGTGAGCCTGATAAAGAGATAGGCTATCCTATACAACTGGTAAAAATTGATAATCCCAATTATCAATCCAGTCTCTTTAATTTTACCACCGGCCAGATACTTTGTTTCCTGATGATTATCTGCGGAATTGCCGGGATTTTTATTTTTCGCCAATTGGCTCGAAAAGAAAAGCAGACAGTAAAATCCAGACCGAATTTGCGTAAACTCCGGAAAAAAATCCGGTAAAAGCCCGTAATGATAATTATCATATAGATATATGCTTTTTTTTGAAAAACTAGTATTATTTATTGCACAAAATCCGGCGAATAACAAAATCAGAAAAAAATAGCACTTTAATTGCTTGCCGGATAAAGATTTATTTGGGTTATCACATTCAAGCTCTTGGCCTGTTATTTGCATATAATATTTCCACAGAGTTATGGAAAGGATTATTGCGACTATCAAACAGGGCCATATAGTTGGCGAACAGGTACAGATTGAATTAATAAGAAAAAGCCTTCATCTGCTTATCTCCATAGTACCCCTTTTAGCAGTAATGAACAAAGAGCTTACTATGCTGCTGTTAGCGTCAGGTACCCTGTTCTATGCCTATGCAGAACAATTACGTTTACTGGGCAGTCCGGTTTTTATCATCTCCAGCTTAACGGTCAGCGCCTCCCGCTATAGAGACCGGGGACGCTTTGTGCTCGGCCCCGTAACCCTTGGTATTGGCGCCATGCTGGCCCTGCTTCTTTATCCCGCACCGGCGGCAGCGATTGCTATTTATGCCCTGGCCTTTGGCGATAGCGCGGCCAGCCTTATGGGCAAGCTTATCGGCGGATTAAGGATTCCCCTTACTAGTGGAAAAACAGCAGCAGGAAGCCTTTCCTGCTTTCTTGTCGTACTATGGGTTACCTTCAGGGTAACCGGCAGTGCGGAGATATCATTTATTATTGCCATAACGGCCACCTTATTGGAAGTTTTACCCTCCGGTGATCTCGATAATTTGCTCCTTCCCGTGGGCACTGGTATGGTAGCCACCTATATTCTATTACTTTAATTAAACCCAGAGGTAGAATAAGCCAATTTGTCTTGAAAAGATAAGGATTCCCAGTACCAGCAGAACAAGACCAGGAAGAAAAAACAGGGGCTGTAAACTTAAAAAAACCAGTTCCCTGCCAACCAGGAGCAGTAAACCAGCCAGGGCTATAATTAGAAACCGCTTACTTGAACGGATAAAAGCTGCTGCCAGAAAATTTATTATCAACAATAGACCCAGGGTATAGCTTAAAAACATATATCCCTTCCTGTCTCCCAATTTATATAGAAGCTCACCCTGGATAGCTGTGATGTCCAGCGGCAGAATACTACCGAGAACAAGAGAAATAAATAGAAGAGTAATAACTAAGGCGCTGTGGTTGCTGTACTTCAATCCCACGCCATAGAGGCTTGAAGTAAATAGGCAAAGCAATCCAAAGACACGGCCCCAGTATACAGACCTGCTCAAGATATTCCGGATATAAAGCGGAGCGTTTAAAGAATGCGGGAGAGCAGCGAGTCCCCTTAAGCTTTCAAGAGTTAATGAAAGAAGGAAAAGAAAGAGAAAAAACACTTCAAGTGAACTGGTTTTAATATATAGATTTCTTAAGGCCATATTGGTAAAGAGGGAGAATAGAAGTAGAATCAGCAGCCCAAGGTGCAGCTCCTTAAAAAGCAGGCCACCATGCAGTAGAAGATATTCGCTAATCAAGAAAATAACAATCAGAAGCAGGTTAAAAGCAAAACCCGCCATAAGCATGTGTCGCTGCGCTTTTAGTCGAATGCTGATCATAGCTATTTACAAAACTTAGGTTTTTATAGTATCATCTTTGCATGATACTGGTATTTAAGAAAGATGCAACAGAACTGCAAATTCAAAATGCAATCGCCAAGATAGAGTCCCTGAACTATCAACCCCATTTAAGCCGTGGGGTACTGAAAACAATCATCGGGGTAACCGGAGATGACCGCTCTATTTCCGAAGACGAATTCAACCAGCTGCCCGGTGTGGAAAAGGTTATCCATGTTCTTAAACCATACAAGCTCTCTTCCCGCGAGTTTCACCCGCAAAATACTGAAATCGAGGTAAACAACACTATAATTGACAACAATACTTTTACCATAATTGCCGGCCCCTGCTCAGTTGAAAATGAAGAGCAGATTGAAAGTGTAGCTGCACTCCTGGGGAAAGTCGGACTGAAGTTTATTCGCGGCGGCGCTTTCAAGCCGAGATCGTCCCCCTACTCCTTTCAGGGGTTGGGAGAAGAGGGATTAAAAATCCTGAAATCCGGAGCCGGTAATTACGGTCTTGGTGTCGTAACCGAAGTACTCTCCGAATACCACGTGGATATGGTGGGCAAATATACTGATGTTTTTCAGGTCGGCGCGCGAAATATGCAGAATTACGCCCTTTTAAAGGCTCTGGGGGAAATCCAAAAGCCTGTTCTTCTGAAGCGTTCTCCCATGGGTACCATTGAGGAGCTCCTGCTCTCTGCAGAGTACATTATGAAGGGCGGCAATTCCCGGGTGCTTCTATGTGAACGCGGCATTCGTACTTTTGAGACTGCTACCCGCAATACCCTTGATATCGGTGCTGTTCCCGTGGTCAAGCGCTTGAGCCATCTGCCTATATTTGTGGATCCCAGCCATTCCATGGGGGACTGGCACTATGTTGGTGCAGCAAGTCTGGCTGCCCTGGCCGCCGGCGCTAACGGGTTATTACTGGAGATCCATCCCGACCCGAGTTCGGCTAAATCAGATGGTAAACAAAGCCTCAACTTTACCAAATTTGAACTTCTGCTTGATAAGCTGAAAATTGTCGCGGACAGCCTGTCAATAAGGGTTCAATAATAAATTTCTCTCTTAACCGCTACTCAATAATTTACGATACTCTCTATAGGAGGCGATATGCTATTACCTTTAGAATCTTGCGCGTTCAGCGCAAAAAATTATCAAGTCCAGCGCCCGAATATATTAGTTGGTACTTTTGCTTTTAGAACTTTGGTTGCGGCTGTAAATGACGTTGGGAGAACAATATATCCGATACTTTTAATAATTTTTCTTTCTACAGCCTGCCTCTTTGCCGGTGATATTGCCAACTTCCAAAACCTTGGTTTCTCTGCCGATTCCAGGTATTTTATGTTCGGACAATACGGTATAAATGAAAAAACCTCTTTACCCTATGCTGATATTTTTTTTGTTAATGTTAAGAGCAACACTTTTCTGCCCCAGGGTGTAAAACATGTTCAATTCCGGGAACCGGTAAAGCCCGGCAACGATGGCAGGGGCGCTTTATTCAACCTTTTGGAAGAATCCTACAATCTGACTAAAAAGTACAATATCAGCCATATCGCCACCGGTAGATTCTTATACATTCTCCTGGATGGTGAAAAACCCAAAGCAGAACTTAGTTTCAGGGATTTTCAAAGCGGAAACAAATATAATATTACCCTCAGCCAGAAATCCAGGGGTGAGGGAAAAAACATAGAAGCCGCCTTCCATATTGTGCTTACGATTGAAGATAAATCCGGGAAAAGCCGCAACCTGGTTGTGGGCCTGCCCAACTATTGGCGAAGCGGTGTCAGAGGTTATCGCATTAAGCGAATCATCCTGGCGCCTGATGAAAAATCTCTGATCTTCATGATCCAGAAGGAAGAGGTGAATTCAGCCGGGCCCAATATCCGCTTTATGGTGGAGACTGTAGTCACTGGCTCATAAAGATGAGCGTGAATGACTACCGCAGTTCTATTATGCATATTTCTTTTCCAGCTCAACAAAATCCGGCAGTTCCGAAATCAGGGGGCACAGGTATTCATAAAAGCTGTCACTCACAAAATTGCCCTGCTGATTGATATATTCATCAGGCATGGGCCTGGTTCTGACTGCCACTTCATTTAAAGCGGCTTTGCCATATTTCACCCTGTAGGGCGAATTTGCCACTCTTTCAATTGAAACCATAAAGCCTGATTCCCCTGCCTCAGCCATTTTTACCGCGTTCAAACCGTACTGATAGGCCTCTTCCAGGTCCTGTGCTTCGGCCCTGTCCATGGCGGACATGATCAGGGATTCAGTGATCTGGAATTCGCCTCTAAGCTTAAGTTTATCGCCAATCATCTTGTGCAGATTCATAGCCACACTGGCGCCCCCCATGGCCCCGAACTCTACATTCCCGAATTTATCCTCAGTCAAAGCAGCACTCACCGGTCTACCGCCGGAAAACTTTATTCCTTCACCGCACACTACAGAAACCCAGCCATATCTCTCTATGCAGTGCTCAACATCAGCAAGGAAATTATTCGTATCAAATACTCTTTCAGGCATGTAAATCAGGTGGGGAGCTTCTTCCTCTCTTCTTCCGGCCAGTGCAGTAGCCGCGGCAAGCCAGCCTGAATCCCGCCCGATGGTCTGGTAGATCACGTATCTATCCACCCGCTTCATGTCTCTCGCTAAAACACCGGCCTGCATTACATTAAGTATATTGCTCCTGGCCGCAGAGGGAAATCCGGGTGTGTGATCCGTGCCGAATAGATCGTTGTCCACAGTTTTTGGAATACCCACGCCAATCAGGTCATAGTTCTTCTCCCTGCAGTACTGTTCAATCCTGTTAATGGTGTCCATGGTATCATTGCCGCCTATCAGAAAGAAATACCTGACATTATTTTTTCTTAAAACCTCAAGCACTTTCGGGAAATCAGCCTCTTTCAGCTTATGCCTGGAAGATCCCAGTGCTGAAGAGGGTGTCCTTCTCAACCCTTTAAGTATATTTCCCGGTTGAGCGCCCAGATTGATCAGAAGTTCTTCCATGAGCCCTTCGATCCCGTACTGCATGCCATAGATATCCTTTATTTGTGATGATCTGATAGACGCTTCCACCACTCCGGCCAGACTGCTGTTTATAACCGATGTCGGTCCGCCGGACTGGCCGATTACTGCATTGCCGGTTATCATTTGCTTCTCCTGTTTGTTCTATTTTTTGAAGTAAAATCGATCGTACTAAAGCACTTCCTGCGGTCGCCTGTCAAGGCTCCTTAATCAGTCGCACTAAAGCGCTTCCTCCGGTCGCCTTGACATCCCTCCTTTTTAGAATTAAAATGCCGACAAATAAAATCAGATAAATACCAGCTTGATTGAGGAGAAATATAAATGTCTTCAATAAAAAATATCGGTCTGATAACCAGCGGTGGCGACTGCGGCGGGCTGAATGCCGTAGTAAGGGGTGCGGCGCAGATGGCGGTTTCCCGCAATATCGGCGCTTATATAATCCCTAACGGTTATGCCGGTCTTTACAATCTTGTTGATATGGAAAAACTGGTTAAGCTGGATTCTTCAAGGATCGATCATGTGCATTCAAGCCTTGCCGGCTCTGAAGCTGGTCACTCACGGGTCAAGATCTCGAAAATTGATGATCCCGAGAAATATGAGCGCATCAAAGCGGGACTTAGGAAATTCGATATCGGCGGTCTGGTTATTTCCGGCGGTGACGATACAGGCAGCGTAGTAGTAGATCTGGCCGAAAATGGTATTAACTGTATCCATGTCCCCAAGACCATGGATCTTGACCTGCAAACCTATTCAGTCGGGGCTGATTCGGCCATTAACCGCATAGCTCAATTCACCGAGGATCTGAAAACCACCGGTCAGACCCACAATCGTATTATGATTATTGAAGTCTTTGGCAGATACGCCGGTCACACCGCTTTCCGCGGCGGCCTGGGCGCGGATGCTGATAGTATTCTTATACCGGAGGTCCCGGTGGATTTTGATATTCTATATGAGCACATGAAGAATCTTTATATTAGAAGGGTCAGGGAAAGCGATGTACGGGCCGGAACCTATATAATCGTGGCAGCAGAGGGAATCCGCGATGCATCCGGAGATTTTATAACCGATTCCAGCGCCGGCACGGATACCTTTGGCCACAAAAAGCTGGCCGGTGCAGGCAAATACGTGAGAAAACAGCTGGAAGAACGCCTGCAGAAAGATCCGGAAATAAAAGACTTCATGAAGTCCATGGGCATGTTTGTGCCCGGTCTCTATGAAGCGCCTGAGGCTAGAGAGGTGGTGCCCGGTCATTTAGTCCGCTCCGGTCACTCATCCGCCTTTGATGTCAATTTCGGCAAGGAAGCGGGCGCAGGTGCCGCAACCGCGCTTTTAAATGGTATTTCCGGAGTGACCATCAGCGGTATATACCACGGCGAGATCCGATACATGGAGACCAAAAAAGCTATTGTGCAGAGACACGTTGAAGTTGAAATGCTCTCTTTTTACGAAGAACTTGGTGTTTGTTTCGGGCGTAAACCAGTCACATTTAAACCCCGCTTCAGGGAAGAGAATAGAAAGGTCGAACGCTATCTATAAATAAGCGGTTGAATTATGGCAGTAAAAATAACAACAAGAGCAGAAAATTATTCCCAGTGGTATATCGATATCATATTACAGGCCAAATTGGCTGACTATTCGCCGGTTAAAGGATCTATGGTAATCAGGCCGCGCGGTTTTGCAATATGGGAAAAAATGAAGAGTGTCCTGGACTCCATGTTTAAAGAAACAGGTCACAGTAATGCCTACTTTCCCCTGCTGATCCCGGAGAGTTTCATCAAGAAAGAGGCGGAACATATAAAAGGATTTGCACCGGAGCTGGCCGTAGTTACCCACGGCGGCGGAGAAAAACTGGAGGAACCCCTGGTTATCCGCCCGACCTCTGAAACCATTATCTGGGCAATGTATAAGAAATGGATCCAGTCTTACCGGGACCTGCCCCTGTTGATTAATCAGTGGGCAAATATAGTGCGCTGGGAAAAGAGAACACGTCTTTTTCTGCGCACCACCGAGTTTCTCTGGCAGGAAGGTCATACGGCTCACGCCTCAAAAGCAGAAGCACAGGAAGAAACACTGCGCATGCTCTTTGTTTATCAGAATTTTGCTGAAAGTTTTATGGCAATGCCGGTTCTCACCGGAGAAAAAACCGAATCAGAGAAGTTCGCCGGCGCTGTAAAAACCTATTCCATCGAAGCAATGATGCAGGACAGGAGAGCCTTACAGGCAGGAACCTCCCACAATCTCGGACAAAACTTTGCTAAAGCATTTGATGTAACTTATCAGACGCAAAATGGTGAGCGCGACCACGTCTGGGCAACCTCCTGGGGAGTATCCACCAGGCTGGTAGGCGCCCTGATCATGGCCCATTCCGATGACCGGGGGTTGATAATTCCTCCCAAACTGGCCCCGATAAAAGCAGTTATTATCCCAATTTTTAACAATCAGAATAAATCAAGAGTACTTTCCTATGCTAAAGTTTTATTCGAGAGAATAAAAACCAGCTATTCAACTGAAATCGATGATGACGAACAGAATAAGCCCGGCTGGAAATTCGCTGAATGGGAACTTCAGGGTGTGCCTGTAAGAATAGAGATCGGACCCAGGGATATGGAAAATGATCAGGTTGTACTGGCAAGAAGGGACACTGGAAAGAAGATAACCATTCCCGCTAAAGATCTGGAAGAAACACTTGGAAATCTGTTAGAGGAAATTCAAAACAATCTCTATCACCGGGCTCTGTTATTACGTAAAAAAAATACCTATCAGATAAAGGAATACGCTGAATTTAAGGAAATATTTGACGGCCCGGGCGGTTTTATTGAAAGCGCCTGGTGTGGAAATCCCGAGTGTGAGGCAAAGATAAAGGAAGAGACAAAGGCCACTATCCGGGTGCTTCCATTAGGCAGAGACGAATTGAAAAACCACAATTGCATCTACTGCGGCAGTACTGCAGATAAAATTGCTGTTTTTTCCAAAGCCTACTGACCCCGGTGAAAAAACCATTGCTTTCAGCCCTGCTGATCATTTTGCTGAGCTCCTGCGCCCCCAAAGACCTGGAGCAGAGCACTGAAGCAAAACCCCTGCCCGGCAAATGGTTTATCCTTCGACAGGGCCATTTTGAGAGTATTGAAGCGCCCTCCACTTCAATCCGGCCTCAACCATGGACGGTTCAAAGCCGTGTAGCCGCTCTTAGCGCTTTAGATCATAAAGTATTCCTGGCAGTAAATGGCTGGGGAATAGTTTCACTGGACATCACCTCACTCTCCGATCCTCACTTTGAATACTTTTACGATCCACTGATATTTCGAAACAGGACCATCACCTCTCTTTTTCCTGACAAAAAGACACTTATCTGCCATCTTTACTTTAACACCCTGCTGAATACTGTGCAGCAGCAGGATTTAAAAATTCAGGGTATAAGCCTTATTAAGCTCTTCCCCATCGACAGTATATACCGGTTTATTATTCCCCCATTTCAGCGGCAGAATCCGGAGTGGGAATCAGTAAGCTTTCTGGTGAGAGATCAGGATGAATTCCTCTTTGAATGGAAACACTCAAGCCCTGAGGAAACCTATTTTCACTATACCCTGCTAAATTATAGAGAGCAAAAAGAAGAGTCTGTAGACCGCCTGCTTTTTCGAGAGTCATTTGCTTTCCAGAGGGTGAATGACCTGAAAGAACCCTCCCGTCTGGTGCTGGTAATAAAGAAAGTTATAAAAACACTTATTCCGGCAGAACAGGGGAATAAGTCAACAGCTCTCCACTTTCTTTTAAAAGAAGGAGATTCAGGAGTAAGAAAGCGATACAAATATTATCCGCCGGGTTTTTCTTCTGCCCGCCACCCGGAGCTTTATACTATTAACCTGATTAAACGGGGGGAAGATTTCATTGCCCTTCTCCCCCAGGGCACTCTGCTAAGAACAGGTCCGGGGGAAAAAGATCTTAGAATCCTTGATCTGCCGCCAACCCCCGAGGATATTATCTTTACCGATCTCTATATTGAAGACAATTTCCTGGTTGCAGCATGGGAAGAGGTTCATTTTATAAATGTGGGGACGGCAGGCATTTTTCTTTTAGATATTTCTTTTTGGCATTAAAAATCTTTATAATTGTGTTACACTTAGTGTAAGATGGAAAAAGAATATAAGAACCTGGTTTTTTTGTTTCTCTTCTTTCTTATTCCCCTCTGCCTAACACCGGCCCTGGACAATTACACAATAGAGGGGGGGCTGCAGCTGCTGATTAACAGCGATCAGGATAGCGCTCCCAGCCCCTTAATGCCGACTATCGGTTTCTCCCTTCCTTTCTGGCAGCGGGGAATTTTCACCTTGAATGGCGGCGCCCTTTTTTTCGGCACCTATTACCAGTATCAGAATAATAGAGCCCTACCTGCTGAACTGGAGCACCGCGACTTTTTAGTCCTGGCTTCTCTGGTTGACGCGCGCATCGGGCCTGAGTTTATCATTAATGACCGCCTCAAAGCAGGAGCAGGGCTTGGTCTGGCTCTCTTTATCCGCCTGCCCATTCCCCTTTTTGATGATATAAAAGATGATTTCGCCCCTTTAGCAGGTTATTTTTACGCGGGCAGGTTTGCCTACCCGGAGACAGAGATATATACTGCCTGGAAACTC